>DAIMKE010000439.1:0-5703 GCA_036721875.1 Bradyrhizobium sp.
GCGCAAGGGCGCGCGGGTGCTGCGGGAGATTGCCTGGCGGCTGCGCGAGATCGGCAATGACGGGCGGATCTGCGATCTGATCGATTCGCAGGTCGCCGTCATCGAAGCGGGGGCCGAACAGATAACCTCCAACGATGCAAAGGCCGCGCTCGTGGCGGCATTCGCCGCGCTCGAAGGACGGCTGTCGGAATTCGGCGGCGATGGCCATGCGTCCGCGCGAGCTGCGGATACTAAGGCGGCAGCGCCCTCGCCCGCTCCGCAGGAAATGCCTCTGGCTAAGTTTGCCGAGACAGTCGCCGCGACGGCCTTCTCGGCACAAGCGGCCGAAGCATTCTCCGCTGCACCCGCAGAAGACGTGCCTGCGCCAGCCGCGAAAGCGGCTCCGGCTGCCGAACACACCAGTGCAGCAGCGCAAACCCGGAAAGTGGAAGCCCGGCACGCGGAGTTCCAAGAGGCAAAAGTCCAGGACGCGACAGCCGACGACGCAGAAGCGCTGGACACCGATGCCCAGGACACTGATGCCCAGGACGAGGCCCTCCTCGACATGGTCGCGATGGAGATGGGCGCGCCGGACCCGATCAGCGACGAGGAGATCGCCGCGGCTGCCGCCGAGCAGGCGAGCCTGCAAAGCCCGACGCGGACCAATCTGGCGCAGCCCGCGCCGGTCGAGCCTGCGATGGCGCCCGAGCCGGTCGCCGTGCCGGTGCCGCCAATCCCGCAGGCGGTTCAGCCGCCGCCCACCCGTGCCATCGAACCGGCACCAGCGACCGCATCTGTAGCTTTGCCTGAACCTGCGGCTCCGACGGAAGTGTCGCTCGGCGCAACCATCATCGCGAGCGGCATGCTGCGAAAGCCGGTCAATCCGGCCAACGACCCGCTGGCGCCGATCCGGCGCATGAGCCAGGCCGAGAAAATCGCGTTCTTCTCCTGAAGCGCAGGCTGAGCCGCCTGAAGCGCCGCTTGCGCAGCGACCCGCAAGCCTTTGTTGCAACTGCGCACAACGCTCCTTCCATGCTTCCCTACGATCAGTTGTCCCTCTCAGGCGTGAGGGTGACAGAAATCACGTACAGCGGAAACGAGCGAACCTAACGTGCTCCAAAATCCCGCATTGGGATCTCAAGGAGCGCGCCATGTCTCGTTTCAAGTCACGCATATGCGCCGGCCTGCTGGCAGGCCTGTTGGGCTTCGCTACTGCCGGCGCGGCCTTCGCCGAAGCCCCGAATTCCGATATCCGCAACGGCATGCAGGTTCCGCCGCCGGCCGACCAGCGGGTCGCGCTGGTGATCGGCAACTCGAATTACCAGACCGCGCCAAAGCTCGCCAATCCCGGCAACGACGCGCAGTCGGTGGCGCAGCTGCTGAACTCCGCAGGCTTCGAGGTGACGCAGGCGCTCGATTTGTCGCGCAACGAGATGGTCAGGGCGGTGCAGGACTTCACCGACAAGATCGCCACCCGCGGCCCCGGCGCGGTGGCGATGATCTACTACGCCGGCCACGGCGTGCAGCTGGCGGGCGAAAACTATCTGCTCCCGGTCGATGCGAAGATCGCCTCGCCGTCTGATCTCGACGGCAACTCGCTGCGGCTGGTCGACGTGATGGGCACGCTGGAATCGATCCCGAGCCGGATGCGTATCGTCGTGCTCGACGCCTGCCGCAACAATCCATTCCCCGAGATCAACGACGCCGGACGCGGCCTTGCCATCGTCGATGCGCCGCGCGGCTCGATCGTCGGTTACTCCACCGCGCCCGGCATGGAAGCGCAGGACGGTGACGGCAGGCACAGCCCGTACACGTCGGCTTTCCTGAACTCTGCCCGCGTGCCGAATTTGCCGATCGAACAATTGTTCAAGCGCATCCGGCTCGAAGTGAACAACCTGACCGATGGCCGGCAGACACCATGGGAAAGCTCGTCGCTGACTTCCGATTTCTATTTCTTCGGCGATACGGCGGTGGCTGCCAGCCGCGTGCCGGATCGCAGCCCGATCATCCGGACCGCGTCCAACCTGCCGTCGCGCTCGGCGCGTCAGGCCTATGATTACGTGCTCTCGGAAGGCTCTCCCGAATATTATGAAGAGTTCATCCGCCTCTATCCGCACGATCCGCTGAGCGACCGTGTCCGCGTCCTGCTCGGCAATCTGCTGGTGGCAAGTGCGTGGCACAAGGCGGTGCTGGCGAACTCACCGGTCGTCTACAAGTCGTTCCACGACAACTACGGCAACAGCCCCTATGCCAAGTCCGCATTGATCCTGCAGGCGAAGCCGAAGGCTGTGCCGCTGATGCAGTTCTCGCATCTTGCGAAGTCGCCGGTGTACAAGCCAGCCAACATGGGCTTCTCGTCCAGGCTCGGCGTCTCGAAGGATAATCTCGGCGCACACGCCAACCTGCCGATGCAGTCGAAGATCATCACGTTGCCTGCCAAGGGAGGGATCAACCCGGTCAACGGCGGCAACAACAACGGCAACGGTCCCTTGGGCAAGATCACGACCCTGCCCGGCAAGATCGCGACCAATCCCGCCACCGGCAACAACGCGACCAACGGAAAGGTGACGACCTTCCCTGGCAAGATCAACACCACCCCAACCACCATCGGCACCAACAAGGGCGGCGTAGGCAAGGTCACGACCTTCCCCGGCAAGCTCAACGGCAATCCGATCCGGGTCCAGAGCAGGCCGGCAATCAAGATGGCCCCGCGCAATTTCGGCAGTTCGTTCGGCGGCGGCAACTCCAGCCCGCGCTTTGCGACGCAGTCCCGGGGTTCGTTCGGTGGCGGCGGCGGATTTGGCGGAGGCGGAGGATTTGGCGGCGGCGGGTTCAGGCGCTAATCACCACAGCGTTGAACGCAACAAAGATCCGGGCAGAGCATATGATGCTCTGCCCGGCTTCGTTTTGAAATGGTTTGATCAGGCGACGAGTTTGGCGAACAGGTCGGCGTCGACATTGCCGCCGGACAGAACGATGACGACGTTCTTGCCCTTGGCGTCGATCCGGCCGGCCAGCAAGGCGGCGAGACCGACGGCGCCGCCGGGCTCGACCACCAGCTTCAATTCCCGATAGGCATAGGCCACTGCCGCGCCGACTTCCTCGTCGGAGGCCGTCACACCGTTCGCCAGCAGCTTGCTGTTGATCGAAAACGTCATCTCGCCCGGCATCGCCGCCATCAGCGCGTCGCAGATGGTGCGGCCGGCGGCGTGATGGGCCTCGCGATGGCCCGCGCGCAGCGACAGGCCGTGGTCGTCATAGTCCTTGGGTTCGGCGACGATGACCTGGGCCTGCGGAAACTTCGCCTTCACGGCGGTTGCAACACCCGCGATCAGGCCGCCGCCGGATGCCGGCGCGACCACGATGTCTGGCGCGAGCCCTAGCGCCGTCATATCCTCGGCGATCTCGCGGCCCACGGTGCCCTGGCCGGCGATCACGAAGGGATCGTCATAGGGCCGCACCAGCGTCGCGCCGCGCTTGCCGGCGATGCCGTTGGCGATGGCCTCGCGGTCTTCCTTGTCGCGGTCGTAGAGCACGACCTCGGCACCATAGGACTTGGTGCGCTCCCGCTTGGTCAGGGGCGAGTCCGCCGGCATCACGATGGTCGCCTGCATGTTGAGGATCTTGGCCGCCGCCGCCACGCCCTGGGCGTGATTGCCGGAAGAGAACGCGACCACGCCGCCGCTGCGCTGGTCCTGCGGGATCGACGACAGCTTGTTGAAGGCGCCGCGGAACTTGAACGATCCGGTCCGCTGCAGCATTTCAGGCTTCAGGAAGACCCTGGTCCCGACGCGCTCGTTGAGAACGGGGAACGACAGCAGCGGCGTCCGCACCGCGAATGGCGCAACCACCTGCGCCGCCGCATCGATATCCGCAGCGCCGACCGCTGCAATTGGGGCTTTCTCGGTCATGCCCGTTTGTAACGCGCCCCTGGAGCCCCGGGCAATACAGATTCAGGTGATCTTCAGGTGGTGTCCGGCGGCAAAATGCGGGTCTTCTGCCACAAATTCAGCCACCTCGCCTTCCGGCTCCACGGGGCGGACGTTCAAGGCGTGTTCAACGAAGACCCGGGCCGAAGCCTGCCAGGTATGGGCGGCGGCGAACTGGACACAGGATTCAGAGGAAATTCCCAGCGCTTCGAGGCACGCCGTTCGCAAATCCTCGTTCAGGACGCCGACCGGGGCGGTGCCGATCACGTCGCGGGGACCCGCGACCGGGAACGCGGCGACCGGCAGGCCACTGGCCAGCGCCTCCAGCAGCACCAGGCCAAAGGTGTCGGTCTTGCTCGGAAACACGAAGACATCCGCCGCCGCGTAGATCTCGGCCAGCTCCTCGCCATGCCGCGCACCCAGAAACACGGCATCCGGAAACCTCCGCTCCAGCGCCGAGCGTGCCGGGCCGTCGCCGACGACGAGCTTGGTACCGGGCAAATCGAGTTCGAGGAAGGCTTCGAGATTCTTCTCGACCGCGACGCGGCCGACGCTGAGGAACACCGGCACCGGCAGGCAGAGATCGGTCGCGCGTGGATGGAACAGCGCGGTATCGACGCCGCGCGAGCACAGCACCACGTTGCGAAACCCGCGCGAACGCAATTCGGCCGCCAGCGCCGGCGTTGCCGCCATCACCGCCTGGCTCGGTCTGTGAAACCAGCGCAGCACGCGCCATACCCAGCTTTCCGGGATCGACGAGCGCGCCGAGACATATTCGGGAAAGCGGGTGTGGAAGCTCGTCGTGAACGGCAGCCCGTGCTTGCGGCAATAGCGGCGCACCATGAAGCCGATCGGACCTTCGGTCGCGATGTGAATGCCGTCGGGCCTGGCGGCTTCGATCAGGCGGGCGATTTTCGATGGACCCGGCAATGCGAGGCGCAGATCCGGATAGCTCGGCATCGCAAAGGTACGGAACGATTGCGGCGTCAGGAAGCTGATGTCGACGTCAAAGCCTTTTGCAGCTTCCGCCATCATCGTCAACGTGCGTACTACCCCGTTGACCTGGGGATGCCACGCATCGGTTGCGACGAGGATGTGGGTCATGCGGCGCGCGCCGCAACCCGGGGCGCCGGCAGGGCCCTGCGCAGCGGATTGGCCCAGGTGATGATCTCGAACCGCCCATCCTCGTGCTCGACGAGCGCGGTGCAGCTTTCAACCCAGTCGCCGCAATTCATGTAGCGGATGCCGTGCTCGTCGCGGATGGTGGCGTAGTGGATGTGGCCGCAGATCACGCCGTCGGCCCCGTGCCGCCTCGCCTCGCCGGCAAGCGTCTTCTCGAACGCACCGATGTAGTTCACGGCGTTCTTCACCTTCTGCTTCGCCCATTGCGACAGCGACCAGTACGGCACGCCGAACATGCGTCGGAAGAAGTTGACCAGGCGATTCATCTGGATCGCGAAGTCGTAGGCCTTGTCGCCGAGATGGGCGAGCCAGCGCGCGTTCTGCACCACGAGGTCGAAGATGTCGCCGTGGATGACGAGATAGCGCTTGCCGTCGGCGCCGGTGTGAACCGTGTTCTCGACGACGTCGATGCCGCCGAAATGCGTGCCGTAATAGTTGCGCAGGAACTCGTCGTGATTGCCGGGAATGTAGATGATCTTGGCGCCCTTGCGCGCCTTGCGCAGCAGCTTCTGAACGAGGTCGTTGTGCGATTGCGGCCAGTGCCAGCTCGATTTCAGCGCCCAGCCGTCCACGATGTCGCCGACGAGATAGATCGTGTCGGCATCATGGTAGC
>DAIMKE010000440.1:0-5692 GCA_036721875.1 Bradyrhizobium sp.
CCGCGCTGGCTTTGACGGGGGTCAAACGCGTATTGCTGATTGATCAATCGCCGTCTTTACTGGATTTTGCTCGATGGCGGGACCAACGGATGAAGGTCGGTAACATTGAGTATGTTGACGTCAGAGGTTTCGAAAGCCAAAACGACAGCTTCGTGGGGGTTTTCGATTTTGGTTGTTGCGTCGAGGTCCTTGAACATGTTGCCGACGTGGAAGCTGTGGTGGCTATTCTTGCAAGGCTTTTGCGGCAAAACGGGATCCTGTTTTTGTCGGCCTCCTTCGGCCAATATCCGTTTCCCACCCACTTGCGACGTAATTTGGTTTATGCCGGCAAGGAAGATGAACTCCTGCGGCGGTTTGGTTTTGAGCGGTTGCCCGTTGCATTTCCCATTCCCACCCGGGGCAACGAGCGGCTTTATCGCAAAGTAGGCAATGGTGCTGCGTGAAGGCTTTTGGTCCAACGAATGGCATGTTTTTCCTCGGCAAGGGAGAGCATCACGCCCGCCCGGCATCAGGAGGAACATCATTAAATCATTGCACCGCAAAGAAATGCGAGGGGTCGGTAGGGGTGGCCACCGCGCGAGTACATTGATTTCAAATTCCGCGACAGGGCCCCATCGTACTGCAGCGGCCACCATGATGAAAATATCGATCAGTATCGCAAGTTGTACGGTGTCAATGTGATCAAGCCGCCGTAGCCCGCCATCACCGGCTAGACAAAGCGGCCCTAGTCGATCCGCTTGGTGAGCGAGCACAGCCGTAAAGTAGGCGGCGAGCTCCGCACCGCTTTTCAGCGGTCGGTTTCTCGCCGCCTCTCTCCGAACCGGACTTGCGCCTTTCGTTACGCATCCGGCTCTTCAGATGACTTGGCGAACTCAGGCATTCTCATCCATCCCAATCGATAGCGGTCGGCGGGCATCCAGGCGAGCAGATGCTGCTCATACGGGTCCTCCCGCCAGAGCCGCCTAGTCGGGCGGCGCACGCTCGGTTTGCGATCCCGAACAATGTCGCCGTCTCGCGCTTTGGGGGGCGTCCGCATTCAGCCAGAGCCGAACGTTGACGTACCAGTCGATGCCGGTAAAGACACGGTGAGCGCCACCGCAGTAGCGGTAGTACCTGCGCGATGCATACCCTGCAGGCGCGGAAGATCTCGCTCTGGCTCGGACGTGCCAGCCTGGAAAGCACCGAGGTCTTCCGACCGAGAAGCTTGAGGCGCCCGCCACGATGGGGCCGCTGATGCTGAAGCCACGCTTTCGTGCGCCTGACAAACTGCCATGCTGCGCACTGTCAAACGCAAGCCGGATTATAGGGAGTAATACCTACGAGAAAGCCGCGGCGGCAGCAACATTCGCCGCGGACTCCGCGTAATCGTGCGCTCCGCATAATTCCGCACGTAGGTATAGCCAAGCGCCAGGTGCCCCGCTGGAACGATCAACATGGCGCAAATCTCCTCGCTCTCAACGCGCGCTCGCCCGGCATCGGATCGCTGCCGGCGATAGCAAAGACACGTCGCCCGTCGGGCAGGCGGAGGCGCCGTGACGCCGCACGTACCAGCGAATTCGCTCTCCGATCGCGTACGGAATGGCTTCGAACTTCTGGTCCGTGACGGCAAACGTATCACTGACGATTATCTTCCCCGAATTAAGGAACGTGCCGAACACCCCGCGACGGTGCAGAATTCGATAGCTTGGCGTTTTTGACGAGATGTGGCGTTCTTCCGGATTGCGGCGCTTCTGCTTCTTCTGCGTTTCCGGATTGAGAATTGTTGAGCGAACATTCCAATGTATTTCGCCGATATACAGTTAGTTGCCGATAATGCCGCGGCCATGGCGATCGCCAGGGATGCACTGATGATTCCAGGTGGTGCGACCAGCCTTGTTCTTATGACGGGTGGGCCCAGGCGAGGGCACGCCTTCGTGGGTGAGATCGGCGGCGATATCTTGCGTTGAACGGCCTGATGTATACTCGATGAAGATACGACGCACGATATTCGCTTCGCTCTCTCGATCATTCGCTCGCAGGGCGCGCCCGGCCTCGGCCGATAACCATAGGCGTATGAGCCGGGAATTCTTCCGTTGGCGACAGCGTTATCGTGCCCGCGCCGAACCTTGCCGGCGAGCTGTAACTTGTAGACCGTATTGTAGAGACTTGCGATGCTGATGTCAGTCGCCGTCGCATAAACGCCTTTCTGATCCATCAGCTCAACGCGGTTAAACTCAAGCACCTGCTTGAGCCGCTGGATAGCGGCGGGATCGCGCGACAAGCGGTCGAAATGCTCAACGATGATCAGTCGAAGTCTTGCTGTCGCACACCTTCCAGCAAACGCTGATAGCCATCGCGCGTGCCTCAGTAAGGCCAGACTTTGCAGCGTCAACAAATTCACCAACGACATCGAGGCTATTGCGTGCGCCGACCTTCCGGCGAAGTTATAGCTGACTGTCAATCGAAGTCACTTTTTGCATGTCGCTGACAATCGGCTTTCTAAAGCCGGCGGCCTTGGACGACGTGCTTGACGTTGTTACTCTCCCGCAAGAGGTGAGAGGCGCGTCAATTACCTTACTGCAGGAATGCAGGCGCGCAGAGGATCTCGGTCACGGCGCGTGTACGTGTGGCGTTTATCTCAGACGGAAAGGCGCAGCGTATCCCGAAGGCGCTGCGGCTGCGCCAGCGTGGTTCCAAAACTGCCGCTGGATGGGAACAATCGTGTCGAGCCCGAGGCTCTCAACAAGCTTAAAATGGATGAGTGGCGTATTTTCTGCGCAAAGAATTCCATCGAGCGCGAGAAGATCGAACGCGCGCCGCAAGACATGGGCACGCGGCATCGTTGCGCTAAGCCCATCCTTGCTATTGAAGAACACGGGCGGCGCTCGATCGGCCAGGCCGAACTCGGAGATCCAGCTTGCAGAAAGTGGCTGCCGGATCATCTGGGGCGGCATCAGCTATCAGTGCGAGGCATCCGGTCAAAATCCCGCCGATGATTTCGGCAGCCACCTATGTCAACATCAGTGCCAGCGCTGCGGCCAGCGGCTTGCTGTTACGCAGCTGGCGGCATCCTGGCTCGGTACGAATGGCCTCTAGCCAAACGCAATCTCCTCGAATTCAGGGAGGCGGGCCGCTGGCCCGGTTTGACCAATCATGGGAGATCGTGCCTGGGGAACGGGTCTTTGATTTTAGCAAGCGGCAGAAATATCGGAATGCAAAAGGTTTGCATCCTGGGTGCGGAATCTCTTGCCGTTCCGTTGCAGTGGCGAATTGAGCGTTTTTGATGGAGCGAGTTTCCTCAAGGATCACCTGACAACGATCTCCGAGGTTTTGCGATCGTGGCGCCCTTGTTGGAACTTCCACCGCCCCGGCGCCTTGTAAAATGTGTCAGCCAAAGCTTATGACCTGGCGCGGGCTCCGGCAAATTCTACCTCAATTGGGCACATCGGAGCCCCGCGCTTACGCATGTCGCTCATTAGATGGACGGGACGCTCTGAAGAGCCGCGTTTGCGTCACAACATTCCACTCGCGAACGCACAAGCTATGACGGCTGGATCCAATTGATTTCGTGCAACCACGCGGTCGCTTGATTGCGAAGCGCGAAGAATGATGAAGCTGGCCGAAATCCTCGCCGGCTTTTTGTCGTCTGTTAGTGCGTGGGCAAAGGCTGGGCCGAGCAAGTGCTTCCCATATTTTCTTCGGCTCTCCGGAACTTTTCCTTGTTCATGTAGTTTAGTGCTAGGCTATAGAGGAGGACTGAATGAAGAAATTTCGTTTAGCGATAGCAGCTTTCTTAGTTGTCGCCTCGGCACCAATTGCAAGCGCCCAATCAGTCGTGATAGAGCGCGGCGGCCACGGTCAGCCGGGTTACGGGAGCCATCAGCAGGGCCATAGCGCACGGGCTCAAATCCACGGCAATCGGCACGGCGACCGCGCTTATAGCCGGAGACACGGTGCTCACGGCGACAACGTAGTGATCATCAAGAAGAAGCGTTACCATCACGATCATTGAGTCGTGCGAGAATGGCCCGCGACGGCTACAGACTAGGCGGTCGCGGGACCTGGTGGCCGGGCGCGATATCGTCGTGCGGGTGAACGAGGACGCCGAATTCGCGATTCCATTCTGCGACGGATACTGGAGCAGACTGCTCAACCTCGATATCACTATAGTTGGAGATCGAAGCCTTCTTGAGGAACGCCGAAGACATAAGATATTCGTTCGTCGACTGCGGGGCGAGCTTCGGCTACTGGTCCGTGCTCACATCGAGCCGGCCGTTCGCCGGTCAGCCAACGCTTGCCATGAAGCATCTCCCGACAACGCGAAGCGGCTTGCGACCAACGCGCTCCTTGAACGGCGACCGTTCCGGAGGCTCAACGCCGCTGTGAGCGAAAAATCCGGTAGATTCGCTCGCATCACCGGCGCTCGGCACGAAGCATTCGGAGCGCTCCTCGTGGCCGAGCCCGGATCCGAAGCGATGCCGGTCGTTTCGCTGGACGATCTCGCGGCTGACGGCCTGATCGATCCAGCGCTGCCCGTCGTGATCAAGCTTGACGTCGAAGGCGTGGAGATCGAAGCCTTGACCGGCGCAGCCTGCATGTGCCGCCCGCCACCAGCGAGCGGTGCGAGCATGGTCCGGCCTGCAGGAGCCCGGATTACCGTCCGCTACCGCGACGCTGCGGTGATTTCGGTCAATGCTGATGCAGGAGGTCCTTCGTAGCGCTGATGTCTTGAGCACCCAAACATCGTGAAAATCTTGCGAGGTCCCGTGGACAGCGCGTGCTGAGCGCCGGTCGAGGCACGCGTTCCGCGGGTTTCGAAGTCGCGGAACAAGCCTTTTCAGCAGCCGTTTGTGAGAGTGCTTTCAAACAATGGAGAATGTGTGATGCGAAATACTCTCAAGACGACCGTGGCGTACGTCCTGATCTCGTTTGCGCTATCCACGCCGTCTTTCGCCGGCGACGCCAGTCAGGCCTACCTGAAGTCGATGGAAAAAATGAACGCGGACATGAAGAAGGGCATGGATGATGCGGATGCCACGAAGGCGTGGGCGAAGATGATGGTCGTGCACCATCAGGGTGCGATCGAGATGTCGCAGACGGTTCTCAAGGAAACGAAGGATCCGATGATCCGCAAGATGGCCGAGAAGGGGATCAAGGAACAGACGAAGGAGCAGGCGATGCTGAAGGAATGGATCGGCAAGCACGGTAGCTAAAACAGCCGCGGCGTGACGCGAGGACACCATGATCGCACTAGCGTACGACTATTGTCTGGTTCGTCCTCGCGCTGGGCTGCACCGCGCACGTCGCCTTCGACCAGTTCAGCGGAAATCCCGAGCCGACCGTGATGAAGTGGGGTTTCATCCTCGTCACGCTCTACATGGGTCCCTTCGGACTGCTGCTGTACGTGCTCGCGGACAAGGTGCCCTGTCCGGGAGAGCACGAGCACTTCACGTCGCCGTTGTGGAAGCAGGGCGTCGGCAGCACGATCCACTGCGTCGCGGGGGATGCCACCGGCATTATCCTCGCGGCGGCGGTGACGGCGCTGCTGGGGCTCCCGATGTGGATCGATCTGATCGTCGAGTACATCGCTGGCTTCTCATTCGGGCTGCTCATGTTCCAATCCCTTTTCATGAAGAAGATGATGGGCGGCACCTACTGGGAGAACGTTCGCAAAAGCTTCATGCGGAGTTCATCAGCATGAACGCTATGATGG
>DAIMKE010000441.1:0-5685 GCA_036721875.1 Bradyrhizobium sp.
CCTGGCTGTCGGTCGGGGCCACCGTTCGGGTGCCGGCCCGCAGCGCGGCCAACTCGCCTTCGAGCCGGGCCGTCGCCGCCTTGGCCGCCGTGGTCTCGGCGGCCGCCTGCAGCAGTTCGCCGATCAGGCGATCGGAGCGCTCGCGCTCGCGCTCGAAATCGGCGCGGTGGCCGGCGGCGCTGGTTTCGAGCCGGGCGTTCTCCGCCTGCAATGCCTCTATTTGCGTCGCCAACAGGGCGACGTTGCCGGCCTGGCGATGGTTCGGTGGATGGGGCGTATGCCTGACTTCGGCGAGATCGATGCTCACCAGCGCCCTGCCATCGTCCGACAACGAGCGCGGCAACCGGAGACGGCGGGCAAGCGAGCGGGCCGCCGCGGGCGAGATATTGAGGCGGTCGCCGAGGGCAGCATAGGTCAGAAACTCAATACTCATCGGCTGTTCTCCTGGAACGACCGGGCGGGAATCGCCTGAAAATGACCGGGTAGTGACGCGAGGCTAGGCCCGGCATGGTTAATGAATAGTTAACGTCTCCGGGACGGCGATCAGTGCCTCAGGACTGCCGAGGGCCACTTGCCGCTCGGTTGCGGTCCGGAAGGCGTCATAAATCCCTGATAGATTCGGGCACGGCCCCTCGACTGCCCCACCCGAAGCAGTCGCGCCTGTAAAGCCTCGCGGCATTTGGGTCGCCAAAAGCTGGCGCGGGATCAATAGGTTGCGGTATATTCCGGCATTATGGCCGACACGCCCATGACCGACGAAGAGCTCGCAGACCTGCACCGGTATCTCGCCGAATACCATCGCAGGCTCGCCCGGGAAGCCGTGCTCGACGTCGTGCAGAACTACCACAACGATCTCGCGCAGCGTTTCGCGGACGAGGCCGTGCTTATTCCAAGACGCACCGCGATCGCGCAAAGGCTGCGCGAGGGCGAGCAGCAAAAGCGGAGCGAGATGGAGTGAACGGCGGCTGACCTCCCCTGTTGGTTTGATGAGTGGCGGGCTATCATGGCGCCGCATCACCACGCGATGGGGCGGATCATCCGAAGGGAGCCCGTCATGAACCAGCCGCAGCCACTCAAGGACGCCAGCCATCTTTATGAAGTCGAGCGTCGCGCCGAGCACGCCACGCGTCCCGGCTTTCGCATTTTGGAATTGCAACTCTCGGCCAAGCAGAAGGTGCCTTGGCACACCCACAGCCATATCTCCGATACCTTCTACGTTCTGGAAGGCCATATGCGGCTGTTCCTGCAGGATCCGAAAGAGCAGGTGAACCTGAAGCCCGGCGAAGTCTATGTCGTCAGGCCGACGCGCCCGCATCTGGTAACCAACGGCGGCACGACATCGCTCACTTTTCTGATTTTGCAAGGCGTCGGTGAAATCGATTTTGTGCCGCTGTTGCCAGATAAGGTTGCTGCCTCGTCGTAAGTGTATCGAGATGTCCGCCTTTGCTCTCCGAGTTGCGGCACGACAGGCCGCCCGCCGTACCCTGATGGCGCGTGAGAGCACTACGCCGCGTGCTGCTGCGGTACTCTGGGTCTCAACCACGAGACGCTTGCCCCGAGGTCGACCCTCCAGCGCCATCAGTTGGCCTCTAACCGGCCCGAATTGATTTTGAAGCTGAAGAGCGCCGTCGATCCCGGACCTGGGAGATACGGCCGGTTTTTATTCGATGGCTTCGGGAAAGCGACAATGAAGCAAACCATCATGTGGCTGGGATTGGCGATGTTGTTTGCGACCGGCGTCACCCTGTCGGTCACCGCCGACTCTTACGGTCCATCGGCCACGGCCGGGACGACCGGGTCAGCAACCCTGGTGCAGCCACCCCAGCCCGTCCTCGCAGAGTCGCCACGACCCGCCGTCATCGAGACGCCACGCCCCGTCGCCGCAGCGGACGCGAAACCGCCCGAACCGGAGGTCCCCGTTGCCATGCTCGATGACGCGCCGCCGAGGTCAAGCATCAGGTCAGACGCGCTTGCTCGCTGGTATGTCGAATCCAGCGCATCAACGGCGGCGCGCACGGCCGAGGCACCGGTCGCGCCCTTGCCGCTTGCTGCTGCAACGACCGCGGCCATTGCGCGAGACTCCAAAGCAGGCATCAAGCCGCCGGGAGGTGACGCCCGGCCAACCGGAAAGCCGAAGGACAGCAACGCGCAAATGTCCGGCAAGAAGCGAACGGCCAACACCAGGGCATGCGGATCGCAAGGCCGATTTTCGGATCTGTTGCGACGGTTGAATATCGGATCGCGCTGCCCGACAAAGCGATCAGCCGCGTAAGACCGAGAGCATATCGCGATATGACATAAGGGTATGCGGATTCTATTCGGGCAGTTTTCCGCCCGCGGCCTGATAAAATCCCGCCAATTGCTTCGCAAGCAGTGCAGCCAGTAGGGTTTCCATTTTCGACACATCAATTTTCCCACCGCGATAAGCGGTGTCAGCAGCATCCAGCGCCTCGAAGTAGGGATTGCGATTGTCGACAATCTGGTCGGGAATAGTTGGCGTACCCGGCAATACTGCCCCGGCGCGAATGGAAAGCACGACGTAAGAAATGATTCTCGACGTTCGTCCGTTACCGTCTGCGAACGGATGGATCCAGTTCAGGCGCCACATTGCATACGCCGCCAGATGTAGCGGCGTACTCTCACTCCAATGATCATTGATGTAGTCGCACATCTCCTCAACAAGTTCGGGAACAAGATGTGCACCTACGGGGTCATGCTTGCTGCCTTCGATCGCGACACCGCCGGGCCGGTAGTTGCCGGCATAGGAGCTGATTCCCGCCAAAGCTTCGCGTTGAAGGCCCAGGATTAGCGATGGCCGGAGCTTGAATGAGCCCCGATCGAGTGCGGTCTGGATTGCTCCGATTGCCGCATCATACTGCCGAAAGCCATTACGCGCTTCAGCAGCAGCTTTTTCCTGAGGATCGGTAATCAATTCAGGTTCGAGCGCGCGGCTATCCCGCCGTTCACGCCCGTCACCTGTCATTTCTCGCCCTTGGCCAGCTTTTCGGCTTCCCGGTCAACCAGTTCGCGCGTGATCAACTCATTCTCGAAATGAGTATTTCCATAGACAAAACTCCGCCGCTGCAACTCCCGTTGTTCCAGCGTCGGCTTGGCGGTTTTGGCGGCTTCAAGAAGCTTTTTCAGGTCGTCGGTCATAGCCGAAATATAAGCGACTCGGCCGATAGATTCCATTCCGATTTTCCAGAAATGCTCGCTGGATCGCCCTACGCCTCACAACGGCAGATTGTCGTGCTTCTTCGCCGGCATCTCGACCTTCTTGTCCTTCAGCATCGCCAGTGCGCGCGCGATCCGCTTTCTGGTCGAATGCGGCATGATCACGTCGTCGATGTAGCCGCGTTCGGCGGCGATGAAGGGGGACAGGAAACGGTCTTCGTATTCTTTCGTGCGCGCGGCGATCTTTTCGGCGTCGCCGATGTCGCTGCGGAAGATGATTTCCACCGCGCCCTTGGCGCCCATCACGGCGATCTGCGCGGTGGGCCAGGCGTAGTTCATGTCGGCGCCGATTTCCTTGGACGCCATGACGTCGAAGGCGCCGCCATAGGCCTTGCGGGTGATGACGGTGACCAGTGGCACCGTGCATTGCGAATAGGCGAACAGCAGTTTCGCGCCGTGCTTGATCAGGCCGCCATACTCCTGCGCGGTGCCCGGCAGGAAGCCCGGCACGTCGACGAAGGTGACGATCGGGATGTTGAAGGCATCACAAAAACGGACGAAGCGCGCGGCCTTGCGCGAGGCGTCGGAGTCGAGCACGCCGGCCAGCACCATCGGCTGGTTGGCGACGAAGCCCACGGTGCGGCCGGCGATGCGGCCGAATCCAGTGACGATGTTCCGGGCAAAAGTTTCCGAAATTTCGAAGAAGTCGCCCTCGTCCACTACCTTCTGGATCAATTCCTTCATGTCATAGGGCTTGTTCGGGTTGTCGGGGATCAGCGTATCGAGCGACATGTCGACGCGCTCGATGTCGTCGAAGCTCGGCCATTCCGGCACGCCGTCGGTGTTGTTGGACGGCAGGAAGTCGATCAGCCGGCGCATCTGCAGCAGCGTCTCGACGTCGTTGTCGAATGCGCCGTCCGCAATCGAGGAGCGCGTCGCGTGCACCGAGGCGCCGCCGAGTTCTTCGGCCGTGACCACCTCGTTGGTGACGGTCTTCACCACGTCGGGGCCGGTGACGAACATGTAGCTGGTGTTCTTCACCATGAAGATGAAGTCGGTCATCGCAGGCGAATAGACGTCGCCGCCGGCGCACGGGCCCATGATGACGGAGATCTGCGGGATCACGCCCGAGGCGATGACGTTGCGGCGGAACACGTAGGAATAGCCCGCGAGCGCCGCCACGCCTTCCTGAATGCGCGCGCCGCCGGCGTCATAGAGGCCGATGATCGGCGCCCGCGCCTTCATCGCCATGTCCTGCAGCTTCGTGATTTTCAGCGCGTGGGTTTCGGAGAGCGAACCGCCGAACACCGTAAAGTCCTTGGCGAACACAAACGTCTTGCGGCCGTTGACGGTGCCCCAGCCGGTGACGACGCCGTCGCCCGGCACTTTTGTCTTCTCCATGCCGAATTCGGTCGAGCGATGCTCGACGAACATGTCGAATTCCTCGAACGAGCCCTTGTCGAGCAGCAGTTCGATGCGCTCCCGCGCCGTCAGCTTGCCGCGGGCATGCTGCGCCTCGATGCGCTTTTCGCCGCCGCCCAGCTTGGCGCCGGCGCGACGTTCTTCGAGGGTGTCCAGGATATCCTTCATCTGCTTCCGCCCGTCCGTTAGGTCGATTTGAGCGCCTTCTAACACGGCCTTTTCCGGACAGGAAACACCCCTTCCGGCATCTGGTACCGCCGTCCGGCAGGCCCCATATCAGCCTCCTGATCGAGGGGACCGGAATGACCGATATCGTTAGCGCCGAGACGCCCGGCGCCGTCAAGGGAGGCCTTAGACAGCTGCTTCGGCTCGAAGGATTAGCGCTCTTTATCGGGATGACGCTGCTCTACTATGTCTGGGACGGATCGTGGTGGGTTTACGCCCTGCTGTTTTTCGTGCCCGATCTCAGCTTTGCGGCCTACCTGTCCGGCCCGCGTTTCGGCGCCCTGGTCTACAACGCAGCCCACAGCTATCTCGCGCCGATGGCGATGATGACCGGCGGCTTCGCCACCGCCTCGCCGCTCGTGCTCTCGATTGCTATGATCTGGCTCGCCCATATCGGCTTCGACCGCGCGCTCGGCTACGGCCTGAAATACGCTTCAGGCTTTGGCTTCACCCATCTGGGGCGGATCGGCAAGCCGCCCGCGAATCCCTGAGCCAGCGCTAGCCGCAAATTAGATCGCGACGATATCCGTCAGGCACTGCTGCGTCACCGTCATGCGCGCGGCGATGTGCTCCGGGGTCTTGCAGTCCATGTTCATGGCGAACACGGTTCGATGGCTGCCCTTCTCGGCCCAGCCAACCATCCAGCCCAGTGACGGCTTGCCCTGCTCGGCACCCAACAGCCCGCTCTTGGCGCGGATGGTGGCGTCGCCAACTTTCGTCACCGGCATGATATCACGCACCAGCTCCTGGCTGCGCCTGGAGACCGGCAGCACGCCGCGGTGCAGCCGGTCGAGGAAATCGATCTGCTGCATCGGATCGATGCGCAAATTGCCGGTCAGCCAGAACTGGTCGATGCCGCCACCG
>DAIMKE010000442.1:0-5679 GCA_036721875.1 Bradyrhizobium sp.
GGTGTGGGCGGTCACGTCGCCGCCGCGGACATCTTTCGGGGCAGCTGCCGGCCGCAGCGGATTGCCGAGCGCCTGCAGCGCTTCCTGCAACAGGTTCAGCGTGGCGCCAGCCGACGGTCCGGCATTCAGCGCGGCCGATAGCGCGCTGCGGGCGGCGTTGCCGGGCAACGCGGCATCAGGGACGGCAGGCAGCCGCGCCTGCGGCAGCAGGATTTCCTGGACGTTGAATGCCGCTGATGGCGCAAGGCTGGGTGCCGGTGTGTTGAGCGTCGTTGGCGCAGTCGCAGCTCCGGGCGCAGCGTTGGCGCCGAGCGCCGACTGCAGCGTCTGGCGCAGCACGATCAGCGCGGCCTTGAGATCGGGAACGCCCCGTGGCGGCACCGAACCCGATGCCAGCGACGCTTCGAGGAAAATGCCCGACTTCTGGAACGCCGTCTTGATGTCGCCACCGTCGAGGTTCTGGTCGAGGCTGGTCTGCTGCGCCAGCACCTGGGCCATCGCCGCCTGCAATTTCGGCGGCAGGTTGCTGGCGGAAACGGCGGCGCCGAGATTGGCAAACAGCGGCGCCAGGCTTTCCTGCTCGGTGGCAGCAGCCTGCGCTGCGACCGACACCGCTGCGCGCTCTGCCGGGGTCAACGGGTTCTTCGGCGAAACGATGGTGGGGCGGTCGATCGCTGCATCGGCCAGCGCGTCGGGCGACAGCGTAACGGCATCAGCCGCTGCCCCCGCGGCATTGCCGCCCTGCCCGACCATGGCGAGGCGGATGCCGTCCTTCGTCTGTGCGACTGCGAGTTGCAGGTTCTGGCCCTGCTGCAGCGGAACTTCCGAGGCGACATCGATCGAAAGGCCGGCGATCGCAATCCGCACCAGGTCGGCGGAGAGGATTTTCAGGACCTGCGCGTTGACCACGCTTCCCGGCTTCAGAACGAGTTCGGGCGCTAGGCCGCCAACCTCTTGGGCGGCAAGCACGGGCGCGACGTTATTGATGGAGATCGCCATTTCTCAAGATCTCGGCCAGGGCGGCAGGCTACCCCGGCGGCGTAAACCTCTCGTTAAGAACCGGGCTTGTTTCCGCCGCTCCGATGGGCTGTATTCGTCGCCGGCTTGCCCACTGCGCCGACGCATGGCCTGCTTCACACCAGCAACGGGACAGCGGATGGACCAAGCCCCCGCCGACATTGGCGTTATCTCCGCCTATCGCTTCGCCGACGACGGCTCCGCGACGAAGCTCGACATCGCCAACCTCGATGCGGAGCTCGCCGATCCGAATGGCTGGCTGTGGCTGCATTTCAACCTGTCCAACCGCCGCTGCCACGACTGGCTCAGCAGGGCGGCGCCGCTGTCCGACGTCGCGCGCGAAGCCCTGCTCGATACCGACGAGCATATCCGCCTCGATATCTTCGGCAACGAGATCGCAGGCGTTCTGCCCGACCTGCACCAGGAGTTCTTGCAGGAAGGCGACGACCTCGTGCGGGTGCACTTTGCGATTTCGACGAGGCTGATGATCACCGCCCGGCGCAAGCCGCTGCGCGCGATCGAACTGACGCGGCGTGCGCTCGAGGGCGGCCGCAAGTTCCGCACCCCGGTGTCGCTGTTCGATGCGATCGTCGACCAGTTCGCCGACGTGATCGGACGGTTTTCGGCCGGCCTCGGCGACGAACTCGACATCGTCGAGGATCATGTGCTGCACGACGAGATCGACGATGAGCGGTTGCGGCTCGGCCGCGTGCGCCTGCAGGCGATCCGCACGCGGCGGCAATTGTCGCAGATCCGCGCGCTGTTTCATCGCATGGAGATGCGCGAGGACGTCGAATCCGAAACCCTGCTGTCGGCGATGCGGAAGCTCGCACAAAAATTCGACGCGCTCGACTACGAGTTCAGCGCCATCTACGAGCGCGCACGGCTGCTGCAGGACGAGATCGCCGGCCGCGCGACGGCGATCACCAACCGCCGACTGTTCACACTGTCGGTGCTGACCGCGTGCATGCTGCCCTCGACGCTGGTCACCGGCTTCTTCGGCATGAACACAAAGGACATGCCGTTCCAGGCCGGCGACGGCGGTACCTGGTACGCGCTTCTCCTGGTGGTCGCCGCGGGCGCACTGACCTGGTGGCTGCTCAGGCGCACCAAGGCGCTGTAGGCGATTCACCGCAGAGTGATAATGGCCTGTTAACCGAAGCCGCAAATAGCTTCATTTGTCTTGATTCCGAAATGTTGCGCTGAACCGACGTTAGCCAAGAATCTCATGGGGCTCCCGCTTGCGAATTCGCAAGACGCCGGCCCACCTGAAAATGGATGCACTCTGCGGCAAAACGCCGTAGTTCTGGCTGTTTCCGCCCTCTTTCGACGCGCGAGCCGCACCGCACCCTGCCGCAGGCGCGATCGACAAATCAGGATCTGCGACGCGAGTGGTTAACACTCCGTTGCCCGTCTCACTCGTATGCCGAGTATCGTTTTACGAGGATTTCATGGCCCCCGAGCTAGCTTGAACGCAGTTTCATTCACCGGGATAGCGCCATGAAAAACCAACCAGCGGTGGTCCGCCTCCAAAGCCTTCTTGGAAGATTCGGTCGGTCCGAGCAGGGCAATATCGCAATGCTCTTCGGAATCGCCGTGGTGCCCATCATCACCTTCGTCGGCGCAGCGATCGATTATACCCGCGCCAATACGGCCCGATCCTCGATGCAGGCAGCCATGGACTCGACGTCCCTGATGCTCGCCAAGGATTTGCAGGACGGCACCATCAACACCTCGCAGATCACGCAGAAGGCCCAGGATTATTTCAAGGCGCTCTATGCCAACGCCGATGCGAAGTCGGTGGGCGTGGTCGCGACCTATACGGCTGCCTCCGGCAACGGTTCGAAGATCGAGATCGCCGGCAGCGGCAAGATCGACACCAGCTTCATGAGGATCGTCGGCATTCCCGACATCAACTTCAACGTCAATGCCACTTCCGCCTGGGGCAACGTGCGCATGCGGGTTGCGATGGCGCTCGACGTCACGGGATCGATGCGGGACGACGGCAAGATGGCGGCAATGCAGACCGCCGCCAAGAGCCTGATCGACCAGTTGAGCCCGCTCGCCAAAAATCCCGGCGACATCTACATCTCCGTCGTTCCCTTTGCCAAGGACGTCAACCTTGGCGCCAGCTATGCCAACCAGACCTGGATCAACTGGAGCGAGTTTGGGAAGTGCAGCAGCACCAGCTACACGACCAAGACTACCTGCGTAAACGCCGGCAGGACCTGGACGATGGAGTCCGACCACACCAAATGGAGTGGCTGCGTCACCGACCGCAGCCAGGACTACGACACCAAGAACACGCCGCCGACTTCCTCCAATGCGCCGACGATGGTCTTTGCCGAGGAATACATCTCCGGTTCGTCAAAATACTGCAAGGTGGGCAACGACCCCTACATCCCGCCGATCATGCCGCTGAGCTACGACTGGAGCGCGCTCAAGACCATGATCGGCACGTTGCAGCCCACCGGCAACACCAACCAGGGCATCGGTCTGGCATGGGGCTGGCTTACGCTCGGGACCGGCGCACCGTTCAACGCGCCCGCCAAGGATACGGCGAACTACACCTACAAGGAGGCGATCATCCTGCTGTCGGACGGCATGAATACGCAGAACCGCTTCACCAGCAACACTTCGCAGATCGATGCCCGGCAGAAGATCCTCTGCGACAACGCCAAGCAGGCCGGCGTCACGATCTATACCATTCACGTCAATACGGGCGGCGATCCGACTTCGTCCGTGCTGAAGTACTGCGCCAGCGGCGCCGACAAGTTCTTCGAGGTCAAGCAGGCCAACCAGACCTTGTCGGTGTTCAACTCGATCGGTCAGTCGCTGGCCAAGCTGCGCATCGCGAAGTAACCGCCGACATCAGGCGCGAGAAGAAAGCCCGGCCGCAAAGGCCGGGCTTTTTTGCTTTGACCTGCCTGCTCCGACTTGCCTACTTCGGTTTGGGCCGGCGCGGATCCGGCCAGAACGAGGTGTTGGCGCGCGCCAGTCCGCCGCCCATCCCCGCCGCCACGCCGTCGGCGCGCCAGCACCCGGCCCCCGTCATGGTGCCGTCGGCTGCGAAGGTGATGGCGCACATGCCGCCAGCGACGTGATCGACCGGGACGACATCGTGCCCTCGTGCGGCGAGTTCGCGATGCACGCTCTCCGGAAATCCGCGTTCGACCTCGGCCTCCAACCCCCAGCTGAAAACACGCGGCGCCTCGACGACCTCCTGCACGCTCATGCCGTGATCGACGATGTTGAGCACCGCCTGCAGCACGCAGGACGGAATCCGGTGCGCGCCCGGCAGTCCAAGGGCGAACAGCGGCTTGCCGTCCTTCTTGCCGATCAGCGCCGAGATGCCGCTGGTGATGCGCTTGCCCGCCATCAGCGATAGCGCCAGACCCGGATGCGGATCGAACAGGAACATGTAATTGTTGGGAATGATGCCGGTCCCCGGAATCACCAGACGCGCCCCGAACAGGCTGTTGATGGTCTGCGTCGACGTGACGATGTTGCCGTCGCCATCGGCGATCGTAACATGCGTCGTGTTGGCGGATTCGTTCGACAGCACTTTCGAGGTGTAGGCGCCCGCGCGTTGCGGATCGATTTCCGCTCGGCGCTGCTTGGCATAATCCTTGGAGATCAGCCTTTCAATCGGGACATCGACGAATGCCGGGTCGGCAGTCGCCGCGCGCCGGTCCGCGGCGGCGATCTTCAACGCCTCGAGCACCAGATGCAGCGTCTGCGGCGTGCCGAAACCGGCCGCTGCGATATCGAAGGCTTCGAGGATGTTGAGAATTTGAATGGTGTGCACGCCGCCTGAACAGGGCGGTGGCGGACCGATGATTTCAACACCTCGATAGGTGCCGCGCACGGGCTCGCGCTCGATGGTCCGGTAGTTGGCGAGATCCTCCAGCCGGATGAACGACCCGGCCTGCTCGAGCTTGCCGGCGATCGCGCGGCCAAGTTCGCCGCCATACATCACGCCAGGACCGTGTTGCGCGATCGTCCGCAGCGTTTCGGCATAATCGGATTGAACGAGCCGGCTGCCGGCCCGAAGCGGCTTGCCGTCGGGCAGGAATATCGCCGAGATCGCCGGATCGAGCGCCAGATCGTCGGCGGTTTCCTGGATGCAGGTGGCCAGATAGGGCGTCACTGCAAAACCCCGCGCCGCATGGCGAATGGCCGGCTCCATCAGCGTCGGCAAATCGAGCTTGCCGAAACGCTGCGCGATCTCGCACCACGCCATCAGATTGCCGGGGACCGCGATGGCCTTGGGGCCGACGCGATTGGCGCGGCCTTCGGTCTCCATATAGTCCGGCCATTGATCCGAGACCGGCGTGTAGCTGTCCGGCCGCGTCATCGCCGGCGCCGTGGCGAGGCCGTCGATCACCAGTTCGCGGCCATCGGCCAGCCGGATCACCGCCGTGCCGCCGCCGAAGATGCCGACCATCATCGGCTCGACGACGGTCAGTGTGAACAGCGCAGCAACCGTGGCGTCGACGGCATTGCCACCCTGCGCCATGATTTCAAGCGCGGCAGCGGAAGCCAACGGATGATTGGTGACCGCCATACCGCGGGTTGCGGATACCGGGGTTTTCTCGCAATCAAACGTGCTGGTGGTTCGGTCTCGCCATTGTGACATGAACTAGCGGATCTCCCTGGTGG
>DAIMKE010000443.1:0-5668 GCA_036721875.1 Bradyrhizobium sp.
GACGTAGAGCACGCTGCCCGTGATGAGCTTGGCGCCATCCAGCGCAAGAAACGCGGTCGCCCTGCCGACATCGTCGATGCTGACCAAACTGCGTGCCGGCGCCTGCGACTGCGCCTTGTCCATCAGTTCATCGAACTCGGGGATGCCCGACGCGGCGCGCGTCGCCAGCGGTCCCGGTGAAATGGCATGGACGCGAATGCCCTTGGGGCCGAGCTCAGCCGCGATATAGCGCACCGCCGCCTCGAGCGCCGCTTTCGCGACACCCATGACATTGTAGTTCTTTACGACCATCTGGCTGCCATAATACGTCATGGTGAACATGGTCCCGCCATTCTTCATCAATGGTTCGGCGAGATGGGCCATGCGCATGAACGACCAGCACGACACGTCCATGGTCTTCTGAAATCCCTCGCGGTCGACATCGACCACGCGGCCATGCAGCGCCCCCTTCGGCGAGAAGGCGATCGAATGAAGCAGGAAGTCGAGTTGGCCCCACTCCTGCTCGATGCGATCGAAGACCTTTTCGATCTCGCCCTCGGCCATGACATCCAGCGGCATGAAGATCGGCGCCTCCAGCGCTTTCGCCAGCGGCTCGACGTGCTTCCTGGCCTTTTCGTTCAGGTAGGTGACGGCGAGCTCGGCGCCGAGCGCACGAAACGCCTTGGCGCAGCCCCATGCGATGGACTGGTCGTTCGCGATGCCCACGACCAGCCCCTTCTTGCCCTTCAGCGCGACCTTGGTCTCGGGGAAAACCGGAATATTCATGACACCCTTTCGCGTTTCTGGTTCGGCGACGGCCGGTTCATGAGCAGCGCCAGGGTGTGCTGCGCAATCATCAATTCCTCGTCGGTAGGCACGACATAAACGGGAATGAGGCTCTCGGGCCGCGATATCTTGCCGGCATGCCGGGCATTCTCGGCCGGGTCGAGCGCGACACCGAGCCAAGCCAACTTCTCGGCTATGCGGCCGCGGATCGAGGCAGAGTCCCCGCCGTGAACACGAAGGCATCGAGCCCCTGCATTGCCGCCGCCAGCATCCCGGCGTTGAGGCCGACCCGGTAGACGAAGTACTCGATTGCGAATGCCGCGCGCGGGTCTGCGCTGGTTTCGAGTTCGCGCATGTCGTTGCTGACGCCGGACAGGCCCTTCAGGCCGCAATCGCGATACAGGAAATTCTGCACGTTCGATGCCGACATGCCCTTTTCCGTCAGGAGATAGAGCACCACGCCTGGATCGAGTTGTCCCGGCCGCGTTCCCATGGCGAGCCCATCGAGCGCCGTAAATCCCATCGTACTCTCGACGCTCTTTCCACCCTTCATGGCGCACATCGAGGCGCCGCTGCCGAGATGGGCGACGATCACGCGCCCGCCGGCGATGTCAGGAGCAACCCGCGGGAGGCGTTTGGCAATGTACTCGTAGGAAAGGCCGTGGAAACCGTAGCGCCGGATACCTTCGGTATGGAGCTGGTACGGAATAGCGTAATGGTCCGCGAGCGCATCGTGGTCGCGATGGAACGCCGTATCGAAGCACGCGACCTGCGGCAGTGACGGGAAATTGCCCAGTAATGTCCTGATCGGCGCAAGGTTGTACGGCTGATGCAGCGGAGCCAGCGATACGTAGCGTTCCAGCCGCGTCACGACCGCATGGTCGATCAGCACCGGTCGCGCATGATCCGGCCCGCCGTGAACGACGCGGTGACCGACGGCGATCGGATTGACGTTGAGTTCACGCAGCCAGGCGCCCGCAATCGACATCGCTTCCGGCACATCCGCTACCGCCTCGACCGGATAGGCCCGGTCCGCCAACGGATCGCCGTTCGGGCCGCTGGCGCGCAACCGCGGCCGGCTGCCGATCCCGTCCATCTGGCCCTTGATCTGCCGCTGCAATCCTGTCGCGCCTTCCACCGCGAAGACCTGGAACTTGACGCTGGAGGAACCGGCATTGACGACGAGGATGGTATCCATGGCGATCACGCGGCAGCTATTGGAGCGCTCTTCCGGCGCGCATCGGCCAGGAGGGCAGCGACGGCGGCGGATGCCATCCGCGACCGCGGCGAATCCGCGCGCGACGTCAGCACCACCGGGACGCGCGCGCCAAGCACGATGCCGGCGCCGTCGGCCTTGGCGAAATAGGCGAGGTTCTTTGCCAGCATGTTGCCGGATTCCAGATCCGGCACGACCAGGATCTGGGCCCGGCCCGCAACCTCCGATTTGATGCCCTTGATGCGCGCGGCCTCCAGATCAACGGCATTGTCGAACGCGAGCGGCCCGTCCAGAACTCCGCCGGTAATCTGCCCCCGATCGGCCATCTTGCACAGCGCGGCCGCCTCGATGGTAGACGGGATCTTGGCCGTAACGGTCTCTACAGCCGAAAGTATCGCCACCCGCGGCAATTTGCCGACACCGATTTGCGTATACAGATCGATAGCGTTCTGGATGATGTCCCGCTTGACGTCGAGATCGGGAAAGATGTTGATCGCGGCATCGGTGACGAACACCGTTTCGGTATAGGCCGGCACATCCATGATGAAAACATGGCTGATACGCCGGTCGGTTCGCAGCCCGCCAACCTTTGCTGTGACAGCACGCATGATTTCGTCGGTATGCAGGCTGCCCTTCATCAGCACCTCGCCCTTGCCTTCGTGGATCAGTTGCACGCCACGGCCGGCGGCGGCAGCCTCGCCAGGGGGTGTGTCGACGATCTCGCATCCAGCGATGTTCAGGCTGTGCTTGGCGGCGACTTCCTTGATCTTCGCCGCAGGCCCGACAAGGATCGCCTTGATGATCCCGGCTTCCGCTGACTCCAGCGCGCCGCGCAAGGAACTTTCGTCGCAGGGATACACCACAATGGTCGACACCGCCGGAACGGCCTTCGCGGCTGCGATCAGGCGGTCATATTTCGATCCCGGAGGCTTCGCGTTCGCCTCGGCTGGCATGACACTCATGGCGTTACTCCGAATTTCAGCTCCGCTGAGCTAGGATGCTTTCGCCTTTGAACCGAACGAGACCGTATTGCCCCGATCATCGAGCCCGAACAGCTCGGCGACGTGCTTCAGGCGCTTTGCCACCTCGCCCGATATCTCCGCGCTGGCCGACAGTACTTCCTGGACGGCGGCCAATGCCCTGCGCCGTTCGTCCTTGCTGTTGGGCAGTAGTCCCGGGATAGCGGCAAGTGCGGCCTCCCGGTCGAGCAGCAGCATGAAGAACTGCTCACGCACCAGCATCTTGAACTCCGCAAGCGTGATCCGTGACGACTCGTCCGTCTGGCGAAGCCGCCGCAGCGCCTCGAGGCTGCGTTCATCCACCATCCCGCGTGCGGAGCCCACATAGACGAGCGCGCGGATGGCGGCTTCCCTCAATCCCCCCGAGCCGATCTTCGATTTCAGCTCGGCAATGCGGGCCTGCAGGAGCTCCCGGTGCTTCGGGTCCATCTCGCGCCGGCGCGACGTCTCGGACTTCGGATCGACGCCGACCGCAGCCTGCAATGCCGGCGATCCATAGATGGCGAGGAACATCGCCTCGCTGAGCGCCTCCTGCTGATCGCGCCATTGATCGAGCGAGCTGACGATCTGCTTCGACATCCTTTCCTGGAATGCAAAGAACGGATTGTCCTCGGTGACAGGTTTGCGCTTTTCACGCGCCTTGTCGGCCATGTTCTCCACAGCCTTCATGAAGGGATTCCGGCTGCTGAACGCGTCATATTGCAACCGCAACGGATGCCATTTGCGCATCAGTTCCGCCACCTGCGGCGTCACCATCGACTTGACCCAGGGCTGCACGAATTTCCGGTAGGCATCGAGGTTTTTTTCCGAGACCCGCTTGGCGGTCTCGAAGCGCCGCTCGTCCTCCGGAGAATTGCCGCCCATGGCCCTGATGTCATCGAGTGTCCGCGCCTCGCATCGCATCACCCACTGTCCGACCGCAAGGTCGTCGTTGGTCGTTTCGGGCCCCCTTGCCTCGAAAGTCGCTTCATAAAGACCGGGCGGCAGCACGTCGATCAGGTCGATGTTGCTGGAGAACTCGGCATGCTCCTTCTTGGCGACGCCGCCGGATACGAATATGCCGAGATGGCCGATGCTTTCATGCACGGTGTAGACGATCGTCTGCCCGTACGCCCTGATCTCGTCGACGTCGGTATAGAGATCGAGAATCCAGTCCAGCGCCTGCTGCGGCGGGGTGACGTTGTCGCCCTTGGAGCAGAACACCACGATCGGCGAGCGGATGTTGCGCAGGTCCACCGCCGTACCGTCGGACATCCTGATATTGCCGGCGGCGAGATTGTTGCCGATGAAGAGTTCATCGACGATGAACTGGATTTCCTCGGCATTCAGGTTGACATGCCCGCCCCACCAGCGCTCGAATTCGAGATAGCGGTCGGCCTCGGTATCGACCTTGGAATAGACGTTGTACTGCTTGGTCCACAGCGTATTGGACGGGTTCTGGTTCTCGAAATTCTGCACCAGCCAGGCTCCGTCGAACTTGCCGGCGCCGAGGTCGCTGGACAATGCGGTGAGCCAGCTTCCGCCGAGCAGGCCGCCGGAATAGCGCATCGGATATTTGCCATGCACGCCCGCCCAATAGGCCAGCGGCGCGCCGGCAATGATCACCGGACCGAACAATTCGGGCCGCAGCGAGGCGAGGATCATGATCGCCCAGCCGGCCTGACAATTGCCGATCACGCAGGGTTTGCCGTCGGCCTCGGGATGCCGCTCGATGACCTTCTCGATGAAGATAGCCTCGGCGCGCGCAATGCGTTCGATCGTCTGACCCGGCATCGGCTCGGGAAGGAAACCGATGAAATAGCAGGGGTGACCCGCCTTCATCGCGACGCCGATCTCGCTGTCGGCCTTGAAGCCGCCGATCCCAGGGCCGTGACCGGCGCGCGGATCGACCACGATGAACGGCCGGCGCTTGATGTCGATCTCGACGCCCTTCGGCGGGATGATCCGCACCAGCGCATAATTGACCGGCTGCTCCAGCTTGCGGCCGTCGATGATCAGCTCCGCCGCGTAACTCAGCACGTGCGGGGCCGTCTGGGCCACATGATCCCGATACTGGTCGCCGCGCTGGCGCATGATGTCGAAGAACAGCACGCTGCGCTGCCCTGCGTCGACCATGTATTCCACCGCCTTGGCAACCATTCCTGACATTGCGTCGACCGGGAATTGCGGTTTATCCAGAGACATCGCTTCAATCCTTCTACCGGCCCCCGGAAACTCAAGGATGTCCGAGTTCGGCGAACGTTGATTTAGGTCAACCCCGAGCGCATTTGCGAAGTGTTAGTCGCACTGAATTTCAGCAGTTGGCTGACGGAACTGTCCTGACGGCTTGATACAGATCAATCCATCCGGGATGGATCATCGTGCTGCTCGGGCGGAAGGAACCGGCAATGTCGGCGTCTGGCACCTACTCGGCTACCGAACGCTTGCGCGATGGCCGCGAAGTCGAAATACGCGCGCTGCGGCCCGACGACAGGGACGATCTGCTGGCGGCCGTCGGCCGCACCGGCTCAGAGTCGTTGCGGCGCCGCTTCTTCGTGACGAAGCGCAGCTTTTCGGACAAGGAGATCGACTTCTTCACGAGGATTGATTTTACCACCCACAGTGCCTTGGTCGCACTTGCCGAGGAAGACGGGCACAAGGCCATCGTCGGCGGCGGACGCTGCAGCAT
>DAIMKE010000444.1:0-5664 GCA_036721875.1 Bradyrhizobium sp.
TTCCAGACCACCACGGGCATCCAGCACTTCTATGATGCCCGCGATCTCGGCGCCAAGGGCATCGAGCCGGACGCCTTCTTCTACGACAAGGCCGCGAAGCTGATCGCCGAACAGCCGGCCAACACGCCGCTGTTCGCCTTTGTCTATCTCGCCGCCAATCATTTTCCGTGGGAGAAGAAATTCCGCCCCGAACTGCTGCCGTCCTGGCGCAGCCCCGGCAACGCCCCCATCGTCGACGAATATCTGCGCCGCCAGGCGATCAGCGCCGGCGACTACACGGGCTTCATCGCGAGCCTGAAGAAGAAGTTTCCGGCGCAGCCGTTCCTGATCGTGCGCTACGGCGATCATCAGCCGGAATTCTCGTCGAACCTGCTGGATCCCGGGCTCGATGATGCCAGGGTCGCCCGCAAGTTCGATACCTACGATCCGCGTTACTTCACCACCTACTACGCCATCGACGCCATCAATTTCGAGCCGGTGAAGAGCCCGGCGGTGATGGATACGATCGACGCGCCTTACTTGCCGCTGGTGATCCAGGAGGCCGCCGGCATTCCGCTCGATCCGTCGTTTGAGGAGCAGAAGAACATCATGCTCCGCTGCAAGGGCCTGTTTTACGCTTGCAAGGACGGCGCGGAAGCGCGCAGGTTCAACCGGTTGCTGATCGAAGCCGGTTTCATCAAGAGGCTTTGAGGGACGCATGTCAGTGGCAGCCGAACCCGGAACGAACCAGGGAATCCGCGCAGGATCGCGCGGTTTGCGGTTCTTTGCGCTTGCTGGCGTGATCGCTGCGATCCACTTGGCGGCGCTGGCGATCCTGTTGTCCACCGAGTACGGCCCGTTTGCGATCACGCTGTCGCTGCTGGCGTGGGCATTCATGAACTGCCTTCTGCTGTCCGTGTTGCCGCGGCCGGCGGTTTGCGCGGCGCTGGCGCTGGCCTTGACGGTGGTCCTGATCGCGTTGTCGCATTTCAAGTTCGGAATTCTGCAGCTGACGCTGACGTTCCTCGATTTCCTGATCATCGATCGCGACACGTTTTCGTTCCTGCTCTCGGTATTCCCGCACTTGCAGTTTCGGTTGATAGCGGCAGGCCTCGTTGCGGTGCCGTTGCTGTGGCTGATCTGGCGTTTCGATCCGTTCCGCGTGCGCCGCCGTTCGGCGCTCTCCGGATTGGGGGCCTCAGCCGTGCTGATCGCGGCGATGGCGGTCGCATGGCCGGAGCAATCCTGGGAGCCGTTCCAGGGCGTCAATCACATCTCCAACCTGGCGCGCTCGGGTGTGGTGGCGGTATCCAGGCTCGCTTCGACCGGATGGATCGAGGCCGATCCGCCGGCGAACCGTCCGCTCAGCCTCGCGCGGGATGCGCGCGCTGCGACCTTGCCTGTGCTGCCTGCTGATGCCTGCGACACCACGGCCAAGCGGCCGCACATCATCATGGTGCTCGACGAGTCGAGCTTCGACGTCACCTCCGCGCCCGATATCAAGGTGCCGGCGGGATATGCCGAATTCTTCAAATCCGCCGACGGCCAGCGGCGGACGATGATCGCCGAATCCACCGGCGGGCCTACCTGGTACACCGAATTCAACGTGCTGACGGGCTTGTCCGCGCGCTCGTTCGGTGACCTCAAGTTCTATGTCACGCGCATCGCCGCGGGCCGGGTGACGCGCGGGCTGCCGCAGGCGCTGCAGAATTGCGGCTACAAGACCATTTCGCTCTATCCCACCTATGGCGACTTCCTCGGCGCGCGTACCTTCCAGAAGGCCGTCGGCGTCGAGCGGTTCATCGATATGGCAGAGATGGGCGTCAACGAGGACATGCAGCCCGACAGCTTCTATTTCGATCAGGCCCTGAAGGCGTTCGCGCGCGAGCAGTCGCAGCAGGCACCGGTCTTCATGTTCGTCTACCTCACTGCCAACCACTTCCCGTGGACCGACGTTTACCGCCCCGACCTGACCCCGCCGGGCTGGACGCCGCCGGGCAACACCGCCGAAGTCGACGAATACATCCGCCGCCAGACCATGACGGCCAAGGACTACGGCGAGTTCACCGCGCGGCTGAAGCGCGACTATCCGGGCCAGTCGTTCCTCGTGCTGCGTTTCGGCGATCACCAGCCGGCGATCTCGCAGAAGCTGCTTGAGCCCGGCATCGACCAGAAGTCGCTGGCGAAACGCCTGATGGCCACGGATCCGCGATACTATTCCACCTATTACGCCATCGACGGCATCAACTACCGGCCCCAGAATCTGTCGTCGGCGCTCGATACGCTCGATGCGGCGTATCTCCCGCTCGTGCTCCAGGAAGCCGCCGGTATCCCGCTGGATTCCACGTTCAAGGAGCAGAAGAGCATCATGCTCCGCTGCAACGGGACGTTCTATGCCTGCAAGAAGGGCGCGGAGGCGCGCAGGTTCAACCGGCTTTTGATCGACGCCGGGATGATCAAGGGGCTGTAGAATCCACACCCGCTTCGCCACCGCCATTGCGAGGAGCGAAGCGACGAAGCAATCCATCTATCCGTTATGCTGTACGATGGATTGCATCGCTGCGCTCGCAATGACGGGGGGCTACTTCTTCCCCACCTTTTCCCACAGCCAATGCGCCACCGCGTCCGGCGAACTCGTCGCATCGTTCCCGGCTGCACGCAGATTGGCCTCGCGCATGGTCGCGATGTCGATCCTGCCGAGCAGCGGGGCCAGCGCGGTGCGCAGCTTCTCGTCGTCGGCGCGCTTCGGCGCGAGCAGCACCATCGCATCATAGGGCGGGATCGCGTGCCTGGGATCGCCGAGCACCACGAGGTCATATTTGGCGATCAGCCCGTCGCTGGTATAGCCCGCGATGACGTCGACTTCGCCGGACGCCACCGCCGCATACATGAAGTCCGGCTGCATCTGCCGCTGCGAGCGGAACGACAGCCCATAGACCTTTCGCAGCGAAGCCCATTCCGGCCGCGAGAAGAATTCGTAATCGCCGGCGATCGTCAAGCCTGCCGCGCGGGAGGCGAGATCGGCGATGGTGCGGATGCCGAGCTGCTCGGCGCGCTTGCGCGGCATCACGAGCGCGTAGGCGTTCTCGAAGCCGAGTTCTCCGAGTAGCGTGATGTTCTGTCTTGCCAGCAGGGTCTTCAATTCGTCGAGCAGCACTTCGCGCGGCCGGATGTCGCTGCGCTGAAACTGGTTGGCCCACAGCGTACCGGAATAGTCGACATAGACGTCGATATCGTTGCCTGCCAGCGCTTCGAACACCACGTTGGAGCCGAGACCTTCGCGCGTCGCCGCACGCAGCCCGGCCGCCTTCAGCCGCTGACCTATCAGCGCCGCCAGCACATATTGTTCGGTGAAGGTCTTTGCCCCGACGATATAGCCGCCCTGCGAGCGCGAGATCGTCGGCACCAGCGTGGCCGCGACCAGCGCGGCGATGCCGATACCGCCAAGCGCCGTGCGCAGGCGGCTGCGGTGGCGCAGGCCGAGTTCGATCAGCGCCAGCAACTGATCGACGGCCAGCGCCAGCACCGCCGCGGCGAGGCAGCCGAACAGCACGAACACCCAGTTCTGGGTTTGCAGCCCCGCGAAGATGTAATTGCCGAGGCTGGTCTGGCCGATCGGCGTGGACAGCGTCGCGGTGCCGATCACCCAGACCGCCGCGGTGCGGATGCCCGCCATCATGACCGGCAGCGCCAGCGGCAGTTCGACCGTGAACAGCGATTGCCGCGGCGTCATGCCGACGCCCTGCGCCGCTTCCAGGATCGCGGGATCGACGCCCTGAAGCCCGGTGATGGTGTTGCGCAGCACCGGCAGCATCGAATAGAGCGCGAGCGCCAGCACCGCGGGCAGGAATCCGAATGCCGAAAAGCCAAATCCGAACCATGACAGCGAGAGTGCCGCCAGCGCCAGCAGCAGCGGATAGAACAGCGCCAGCAGCGCCAGTCCCGGCACCGTCTGCACGATGCTGGCGAGCCCGAGCAGCGCGCCCCGCATCACCGGGCGGTGGCGGGAGATGATGGCGAGCGGCAGGCTGACCAGAAGCCCGAGCGCCAGTGCGGTGACGCTGACGCGGACATGGTTGCCGAGATAGTCGGGCAAATGGCCCAGCGCCTCGGCCCAGCGCGGATCGGTGAGCAGGCTCATGCCGCGCCATCCCGCGGCAGCAGGGTGCCCAGCCGTTCGGCCTGCCGCCGCGGCGTACGCAGGAGTTCGCCGACGTAAGCATCGTCCGATTTCGACAGTTCCGCCGGCGTCCCTTGCGCCAGCAGTCGTCCGCTGCGCATGACGGCGATGCGGTCGGCGAGCAGGATGGCCTCGGTCATGTCATGGGTGATCATGATCGTGGTCAGGCCGAGCTTCCGGTGCAACTCGCGAAAATCGTCGCTCAGCGCATCGCGGGTGAGGGGATCGAGCGCGCCGAACGGCTCGTCCATCAGCACGATGCGGGGCCTTGCGGCGAGCGCACGCGCCACGCCGACGCGCTGGCGTTGGCCGCCGGAGAGCTCATGCGGCAGGCGGTCGCGATACTGGGCGCGGTCGAGTCGCACCAGGTCGAGCAGTTCGTCCACCCGCGTCGAAATCTCGGCAGCAGGCGTGCCCAGCAGCTTCGGCGTGATGCCGACATTGCCGGCGACGCTCAGATGCGGAAACAGTCCGCCGCTCTGGAAGACGTAGCCGATCCGCCGGCGCAGCGGTATGGGATCGACGTTCCGCACGTCCTCGCCTTCGACCGTGATCGTGCCGCGGTCGGCCTCGATCAGCCGGTTGGTGAGTCGCAACAGCGTGGTCTTGCCCGAGCCGGAGCCGCCGACGATGGCCAGAAATTCGCCTTCGGCAACGGCGAGCGAGACGTCGTCGACCGCCACCACGCGGCCGTCGTCGAACGTCTTGGCGACATGCGCGTAGGCGATCAATGGCGTAATCGGCATTCGGTGCGGTCCCAACCCTGGGCGATTCTCGACGGGTACAGTGATAGCCGATAAATGGCCGGCCGTGAGCCGAGCGCGGCTCTTTTATGCCGACGGCGACGCTGCAGAGAGCCTATCCAAGGAATCCCTCGCGCAAGCCTGATGTTCGCAGATCGCGCCACGATCAATGGCTCTTACTTCCGGCGATTAAAGTGTCCGCCTGGGGGCTGCATCTTGCGGTTCGTGACGCCGCGTTGAACTTGTCCCGGGTAACCGCTAAGGCATCCCTCCAAATCCTTGGGGAGAAGCATGGCGGATATCGAACAGCCCATCGCGGTCGCGCTCGACAACGCAACGGTGGCCTTTCGCGTGGCGGGTAATCGCGTCTACACGGCCGTGGAACAGGCCAGCCTGTCGGTGGCGGATGGCGAGTTCGTCGCCATCGTCGGCCCCACCGGATGCCGAAAATCGACGCTGCTCAATGTCGCCGCCGGGCTGCTGAAGCCTGCCGCGGGGGCGGTGCGGATTTTCGGCCAGGCGCTGAGCGGGCTCAATCGGGATGCCGGGTATCTGTTCCAGGCCGATGCGCTGTTTCCGTGGAAGACCGCGATCGACAACGTCGCCATCGGCCTCGAAATAAAGGGCGCGCCGCGACAGCAGGCGCTGCAGCGCGCGCAGGGCTGGCTCACTTCCGTCGGGCTCGGCGCCTTCGCCAACCGCTATCCGCACATGCTGTCCGGCGGCCAGCGCAAGCGGGTGGGGCTGGCGCAGGTCCTGATC
>DAIMKE010000445.1:0-5658 GCA_036721875.1 Bradyrhizobium sp.
GTTATGCTCGCTTGGATGATGGGGTGAAAATTTCTGGATCAGGCCGCAAACGAATTGCGACGTCCGCTCAATATCTGGTCTGCTTCGATGACGATTCTTTCAACGATCTCGCCGGCGGGTGGAATATCGTGGATCAACCCGACGGCTTCGCCGGCGATGACGGCGGCGATGTCGAAATTTCCAGCCGCCCTCGCCGCGGCATATTCCTTTGCAACCACGTTGATGTTCTGCATCAGTTCGACCTCGCGACCGATCCAGCGCCGCGCATGATCGTTGATCAGGCAGCGGCCGGTAAACGGCGCCGGCCAAACATTGTTGCGCGACAGGTCGAAGATGATGCCGCGGACGCTGTTGCCGTTCGTCGCGGCGCAGATGCGTCGCTTGGCTTCCTCCGGCCCGTCGCATTCCTGGCTGGCATAGAAGCGGGTGCCTAGCAGCACCCCGGATGCGCCCAGCATCATCATCGCCGCCAGCCCGCGGCCATCGCCGATGCCGCCCGCCGCCGCGACCGGCACGCGGCCGGCGACAAGATCGACGATCGCCGGCACGATATCGAGGGTGGTGCGCGACGCACCGTGGCCACCCGCCTCGGTGCCTTGAGCGATCAGAATATCGGCGCCTGCGTCGAGTGCCTGCCGCGCCATGTCCTCGGTTTGAACCTGGCAGATCAGCAGCGCGCCTGACGCCTTGATGCGCGGCGCGAACGGATTGGGATCGCCGAACGAAAGCATGATCGCGCGCGGACGGGCAGCGAGCGCGATGTCCAGCAACCCCGGCTGTTTGGTGAGGCTCCAGGTGATGAAGCCGATGCCGAAGGGATCGGAGACGCCCGCGAGCCTGGCGGTCTCCCGCTGCAGCCACACCCGGTCGCCGTAGCCGCCGCCGAGAATGCCGAACCCACCGGCAGCGCTGACCGCGGATGTCAGGCGCGCGCCGGCAATGACATCCATCGGCGCCAGCAGGATCGGATGCCGGATACCCAGGCGGGCGGTCAGTGGCGTTGCGATCGACATATCCATCCTCTGCAATCTGGACAGCCAATCTAGAGCGAACTATCATTCTATAAAAATGAATACTAGAGAAAGCTGCCATCTCCAAAATGAAACGGTAGTTTCCATGGAATTGAGCGACCTCCTGACCTTTTCGACCGTCGCGCGCCTGGGCGGGATCACCCGCGCCGCGGACGAACTCAACACGGTGCAGTCCAACGTCACCCAGCGGGTGAAGGCGCTGGAGGCGGAGATCGGCACCGCGCTGTTCGAGCGTCACAGCCGCGGCATGACGCTGACCGGCGCCGGCCGCCGCCTGCTTCCCTATGCGCAACGGATGGCGGCGCTGTCGCGCGAGGCGCTGCTGGCCGCGCGCGACGATGGCGAACCGAAGGGACCGCTCGCCATCGGATCGATGGAAACGACAGCCGCGGTTCGCCTCCCTTCCCTGCTCGCCGAATTCCATCGCCGTTTTCCGGCCGTGCGGCTGAGCCTCCGGACGTCGACGACGGCGGATCTGGTGGCCGGCGTCCTCAACGGCACCTTTGACGGCGCGTTCGTTGCTGGCCCGATTGATCATGCCGAACTGGATGCGACCGTGGCGTTCCGGGAAGAACTCGTGCTGGTCACCGCGCGGCGATGGACAAGCCTCGCCGCTTTGCGCGCGGGTACACCGGAATCCGGGCCAACCGCGCTGGTGTTTCGCACTGGATGCACCTACCGGCAGCGGCTCGAGCAGGTGTTCTCGGAGTTCGGCTGGCCGTCTTCCGCCCGGTTCGAACTCGGCACGCTCGATGGCATGATCGGCTGTGTCGCCGCCGACATGGGCGTGACACTGCTGCCGCGCGCCGTCGTGGGGCGGAACGACACCGTGAGCATCCACGTGCTCAGCTCCGCGCAGTCCCGGGTCGAGACGCTCTTCATCACGCGCCGCAGTGCACATCAATACAGTGCGCTCAAGGGCTTTGCCGATTGCCTGAACAGCAATGGCGAGGTTATCGCCGCCTGACATACCAGCGCCGCAACGCGACGCCGGCCCAGATCGCCTCCACCAGCCCGAACGGCCAGGCGCCCTGCAGAAAGCCGTAAACCGAGCCGAGCGCGCAAGCCGCCGCGAAGGCGAGGATGAACCAGTGGCTGCGCTCTTCCAGCGCGTAAGCCACCAGCATCGCGGTCACTGCGAACAGCCCGAACAGGCTCAGTGCATCCATTGTCATCCGCCCCCTCGTTCCGCCTTGCGAAACGCCCCTGCCATATTTCCGCAACAAACCGCTTTGCGATGCACGCCTCTGCAGCATGACGATTATTTTCAAATCAATTGAATCGCTACGCGCGACGACGTTAGTATGAGGCGCTAGTTGCCAAAAACCATAACGTCAATCTGGGAGGGACTTCGATGCGCCTTGCATTCGTGTTGAGCTGTTCTGTTGCCTTGTTGGGTACGGTCGGAACGGCAAGCGCTCAGGACTGGACGAAATCGAAATGGGGACCGAACGACGAGATCGGCGCCGCCAATTACATGAAGCCTGAACTGGTCGTGAAGGCCGCCGGGCTGGTCAAGACCGGCAAGACCTACGCGCTGGGCATTCCCGTCGGCTCCGCGACTCCTGCCTATCCGCCGCGCGCCTTCAAGATCACCGTGGTGCAGCCCGGCCAGGCCGGCAGTCCGGGTCTTGGACCGAGCAAGACTACCTACAATGACGACATCATCGAGGGCTGGGTCGGCGTCGGCAGCCAGCTCGACGGCCTCGGCCATATCGGCGTCGAGCATGTCTATTATAATGGCAACAAGCTGCTCGAATTCGCCGATCCCACCGGGCTGAAGAAACTCGGCGTCGACAAAATTCCGCCGATGGTGACGCGCGGCGTGCTGCTCGACATGGCCGCGCACTACGGCACCGACGTGGTCAAGGAAGGCACCGCCTTCAACACCAAGGAGATCGAGGAAGTCGCCAAGAAACAGGGCGTCGAAATCCGCCAGGGCGACGTCGTGCTGTTCCACACCGGCTGGCTCAGCCTGATCGGCAAGGATGACAAGCGCTTCGGCGCCGGCGAACCCGGCCTCGGCGTGGAAGGCGCCAAATATCTCACCGGCAAGGGCGTCGTCGCCATCGGTGCCGATACGTGGGGCCTGGAGGCGGTACCGTTCGAGACCAAGAACATCTTCGAAGTGCACCAGATCCTGCTCCCGATGAACGGCACGTATATCCTCGAGAACATGGATACGGCCGAACTGGCCAAGGACAAGGCCTATGAGTTCCTGTTCGTCCTCGGCCAGCCGCGTTTCAAGGGCGCCGTGCAGAGCATGATCAACCCGGTCGCGATCCGGTAGCACGATAACGACTGACGGCGTGGCGTTCCCGCATGGACGCCACGCCATCACAGCCTTTGCCTGTGCCGCGCACCGCGTGTTAAGCGGGGCCATGCCCGCATCCATTCTCCCGCTGATCGAAGCCGTCACGCACTGGCCCGAACGCGGTGCCCTGATCGGCCTCGATCTCGGTACCAAGACCATCGGCGTCGCCGTTTCCGATCCCGATCGGCGGCTGGCGACAGGCGTCGAGACCATCAAGCGCAAGGCCTTCAAGGCCGATGCGACGCGGCTGCTGGCAATCGCCGGCGAACGCAACGCCGCGGGCTTCGTGCTCGGACTGCCGATCAACATGGACGGCAGCGAAGGGCCGCGCGCGCAATCGACCCGCGCCTTTGCCCGGAATTTTTCCAATCTTACCGCCCTCGCCATCGCGCTGTGGGACGAGCGGCTGTCGACCGCGGCGGTCGAGCGCGAACTGATCGGCATGGACGTCAGCCGCGCGCGGCGCGCCGAAGTGATCGACGAGCACGCCGCGATCTTCATCCTGCAGGGCGCACTGGACCGGCTCTCGAAACTGCGCGGGGATCGCTGAGGTGGCGGTCGTCATTGCGGCGCTGCTGCCGGTGTTCCTGCTGATCGTGCTCGGCTTCTTCCTGAAACGCACCCTGATCCAGCCCGAGACGCAGTGGCACGGGCTGGAGCGGCTGACTTACTACGTGCTGTTTCCGGTGCTGCTGGTGCAGACGCTGGTCAAGGCCGACCTGAGCAAGGTGCCGGTCGCCGGCGTCGGCGGCGCGCTGCTGCTCTCGGTGCTCGCGATGTCGCTTTTGTGTCTTGCGCTGCGGCCCCTGCTTGCACGTTTTTCGATCGATGGCCCCTCCTTCACCTCGATCTTCCAGGGCGCGACCCGCTGGCAGACCTATGTGGCGCTCGCCGTCTCCGACAATCTGTTCGGCACGCACGGGCTGGCGCTGGCCTCGGTCGCCATGGTCGCCATCATCCCGCTGGTCAATGTGTTCAGCGTCTCCGTGCTGGCTTATTACGCTTCGTCCAGGAAGCAGTCGGCCGGCGCCATTGCCATGACCGTCGCGCGCAATCCCCTGATCTGGGCTTGCTCGATCGGGCTCGCGCTCAACGTCACGCACGTCCCGCTTCCCAACCTCTGGCACGAGGTAGCGGACGCGCTCGGCCGCTCCTCGCTCGCCATCGGTCTCCTGGTAACCGGCGCCGGCCTGCACCTCGAAGGCATGTTCCGGCCGAGCCTCGCCGCGTCGGTGGCCGTGTTCCTCAAGCTGGTGCTGATGCCCGTCATCGCCGTGGCGCTGGCGCTATGGTTCGGCGTTACCGGTTCCGACCTCGCCATCGTCACCGCCTGCGCCGCGGTGCCAGCCTCGTCCTCTGCCTACGTGCTGGCGCGGCAGATGGGCGGCGATGCACCCCTGCTGGCGCAGATCATCACGCTGCAAACCATTCTCGCGGCGGTGACGATGCCGATCGCGATTGCGCTGGCTACGATGTACTAACTGGAACCCGCAAGCCAGAACGTCTGAATCGTCGCGGCCAGATTGTTGATGCCGTGCAGGACGATCGTCAGCCAGGTGGAGCCGGTGCGATAGCGGAGATAGCCGAGCAGCAGGCCGATCGTGAACACCTCGCCGAAGAAGAACCAGTCATACTGCAGGTGCAGCGAGGTCCAGGCCAGCGAGGACAGGAAGATCGCGCCGGCGACGCCAAGCCGCGATTCCGACCAGCCGCGATAAAGGAAGCCACGCGCAAAAATCTCTTCCCAGACTGGCGCGGCAACGCAGAACGCGATCACCAGAAGCCACAATGCGCCGTCGGCCTGGGCCGATTTCATCACTTCGCCCATGAAGCCCGGCGTCACCTCGCGCCCGAGCGCACGTGACAGCAGATCCCAGCAGCCCACGAGCAAGGCGAGCGCGGCGATACCGAACGCGAAATTGCGCCACGAAGTCCATCGGAGCGCCAGGTATTCGGCAAAGGGCGTGCGTGTCGGTCGGATCGCGATCCACGTTGCTGCCAGCACGGCCGGCAGTCCGAAGATCACCGACAGCGAGATCGTCATCCCGCCGCCGATGACGCGGATCGCCTCGGCGAAGTCGAGCGACCCGTGCCGCAGCACGAAATAGCCGATGACGCCGACCTGCCCGACGAACACCCCGGCAAAGATGAACAGGCCCCACAGCGCGGTGCCCCAGAATTTCCAGACCCGCGGCGGCCCATGCGGTTTCGGGATCACCGGCGGCACGTCGGCGGGACTGGCGGGATTGAGGGTGTCCATCACATGGCTTTCTCGCAAATGGCTTTCTCGTGGTCGTCAGCGATGATCACGGC
>DAIMKE010000446.1:0-5621 GCA_036721875.1 Bradyrhizobium sp.
GGCCTAGTCCTCGCCGACGAAGGGGGGCGTGGCGATGGCGGCGGCGGTGCCGACGGCGCCACCGACCACGCCGGCCGCGACATGGCCGGGCGAGATGCCGCTATCGTCATCCCAGCGGTTATAGCTGTTTTGCCACGCGCGATCCCGGTAGGCTTGATCCCGGTAGACTTGGTCGCCATAGACCTGACGCTGGTAGCTGCCGGTATAGGGATTGCCGGGTCCCTTGTTCTGGCAGTTGGCGTTTGGATAGAACTGCGCGCAATAACCGGGATTGTAGATCACTTCCTGCGCCATTGCGGGACCCGCCAGCGTGGCGGCGACGACCGCTGCGGCGGCGAGGATTGCGGATTTCTTCATGTGGGGTGTACTCCGTGGCTGATGATGCCGGGCTAAGCGCGCCTGGGGCCGATGGTTCCGGCGCGGGCTTTCTTGCCGACTCAAACCGGCGTGATGCCGGCCAGCGTCAAACACCGCATAAGGCCTCCGCACGCGATGAAGTGTTGACCTGACAAGGGCTTTGGACTGGTATTTGATCAGGCAGTTGAGAGTGCAGGGGGCGTATGTTCGGAATTCTGGGGCTGGGGTTTTTGCTGGGCATGCAGCACGCGCTCGAAGCCGATCATATCGCCGCCGTATCCAGCATCGCCGCCCGCCGCAGCCATGTCGCCGATATCGTCAAGCACGGACTGACCTGGGGGCTCGGCCACACCCTGACGCTGTTCGTCTTTGCGGGCGCCGCCATCCTGCTCGGCCACGCGATCCCCGAGAGTGTCGCCACGCCGCTCGAAACCGCCGTCGGCGTGATGCTGATCGGCCTCGGCGCCCACGTCTTGTGGCGGCTGTGGCGCGACCGGGTGCATTTCCACAAGCACGGTCATGGCGACGGCACGGTGCATTTTCATGCCCATAGCCATGCCGGCGAGACCGCGCCGCATGTCCGCACGGCCCACGCGCATGAACATGGCTTCCGCTGGCGCACGCTGCTGGTCGGACTGATGCACGGCATGGCGGGCTCTGCGGCGCTGCTGGTGCTGACGGTGTCGCAGGCTTCCAGCCCGGTTGTCGGCCTCGGCTATGTCGCGCTGTTCGGAATCGGCTCGATGATCGGGATGGGCGCACTGTCGATGGTGATCGCCGTGCCATTCGCGGTCTCCGCCCGCTGGCTGACCTGGGCCAATCGCGGCTTGCAGGGCACGGTGGGGCTTGCCACTATCGCGATCGGACTTATGACGGTCTACGAAACCGCATTCGCTTAGAGGGGAAACTTCCATGGATCGCCGGAATTTTCTGGCCGGAAGCGCCGCGTGCGTGCTGGCCGCGAGCACGGGCAATGCGTTGGCTCAATCGGGGCCGCTGACGAAGATCATCTTTCCCTTTGCCGCCGGCGGCGGTGGCGACGCGCTGTGCCGCATACTGGCGCAGCACATCGGCCCGCTGATCGACCGCAACATCATCGTCGAAAACCGAACCGGCGGTGACGGGCTGATCGGCATCAAGGCGGTCAAGGGCGCCAGTCCCGACGGCAGCACGATCCTCGTCACCACGGGGCCGACGATGTACCTGCTGCCGATGGTCGAGACGACACCGAGTTTTGACGCGGCAAAGGACTTCGTTCCGGTCAGCCAGCTCGTGCGCTTCGAATTCTGTGTCTTCGTCGGTCCGGCCGTCCCGGCCGAGGTCAAGGACTTCAAGCAGTTCGTCGCCTGGCTGAAGGCCAATCCGGACAAGGCCACGTTCGGCGTGCCCTCCAACGGCACCATCCCGCATTTCACGGGATCGCGGCTCGAGCAGGCGCTGGGCATCAAGTTGACGCGCGTGGCCTATCGCGGCAGCGCGCCGATCATCAACGACCTCGTCGGCGGCCATATGCCGTTCGCGATCTCCACATTGACCGACGCCATCCCGCAGCATCGCGCGGGGAACCTCCGGATTCTCGCGGTCGGCAGCGCGCAACGTTCGCCGTTCCTGCCCGATGCGCCGACCCTGAAGGAGAGCGGCGTCGATCTGGTGGCGGATGGCTGGTACGGGATGTGGTTGCCGGCGGGCGCCTCGCCCGATTTGGCGAAGAAACTGAGCGCGGCGGCGGCCACCGCGCTCGCCAAGCCCGAAGCCAAGGAGAAGCTGCTGGCGATCGGCCTGATCGCGGTCGGGTCGACCCCCGAAGGCCTCACACAAGCGCTCGCCGCCAATACCGCGTTCTGGCAACCGATCGTGAACGCGACGGGCTACAAGATCACGAATTGATTAGGCCGCGTCATTCCGGGATGGTGCGTTAGCACCAGACCCGGAATCTCGATATTCCGGGTTCGTACGCTTCGCGCACGCCCCGGAATGACGGTGAGAGCCCGTCGCATCGTTCTGTTCAGCGCGCCGTATTGGTGATTTACTTGCCGACCTATTGTGACCCTAGGCGACCCCGGCCGGCGGTACTCGCAACAGGAACCCCAACGCGCCGACATTAGCTCTTTCTGCTGCTGCCGCTGAGCTGCTCAAGCATCTTCACGCGAACAGGGAGGCAGTACGATGACGATCCGGCCCGACCCGACGTTTCACGCATCGCCGAAGCTCGCCATGGAAGCTCCGGCAGAGAACTTTGCCTACACCTTGCTGCTCAGTCCTGATTTCTCGAAGCCCGACGCGCTGGCCGTGATCGACGTCAAGCCGGGCTCGTCGACCTACAGCAAGGTCGTTCACACCGTGACGATGCCCAACAAGGGTGACGAGTTCCACCATTTCGGCTGGAACGCGTGTTCGTCGGCGCTGTCGCCGCTCGCCGGCCACGCCTTCCTCGAGCGGCGCTATCTCATCATTCCCGGCATACGGTCCTCCCGGATCTACATCGTCGATACCAAGCCGGATCCGACGCAGGCCGGGATCCACAAGATCATCGAGCCCGAGGAGATCTTCAAAAAGACCGGCTACTCGCGGCCTCACACGATCCATTGCGGGCCGGAAGGCATCTACGTCTCGACGCTCGGTGGTGGCGGCAAGGACGGCACCGATGGGCCGCCCGGCATCTTCATCATGGACTGCCAGACCTTCGAGGTTCTCGGGCGCTGGGAGATCGACCGCGGTCCCCAGACCAAGCACTACGATTTCTGGTGGAATCTGCCGCGCGATTACATGGTGAGCAGCGAGTGGGCATTGCCGCCGCAGTTCGAGAACGGGATCGTGCCGGAAGATCTGCTCTCAAACAAATATGGCCACCGGATCCACTTCTGGGATCTGCGCGCGCGAAAGAATGTCCAGACCATCGATCTCGGCGCCAACCACCAGATGGCGCTGGAAGTTCGTCCCGCGCACGATCCGGTGCGCGAGTATGGCTTCTTGGGCGTCGTGGTCGACACCACCAACCTCGAAGGCTCGATCTGGACCTGGTGGCGCGAGGGTGGAAAATTCCACATCGAGAAGACCGCGACGATCCCGCCCGAGCCCGCGCCGAAGGAGCAACTGCCGCCGCTGCTGCAGGGCTTTGGTGCGGTGCCGCCGCTGGTCACCGACATCGACCTGTCGATGGACGACAAGTTCCTCTACGTGTCCTGCTGGGGCACCGGCGAGATGCGTCAATACGATGTCAGCGATCCCAGGAAGCTCAAACTTGCCGGATCGGTTCACATCGGCGGCATTGTACGCAAGACGCCGCATCCGAACGGCAAGGCCTATGCGGGCGGTCCGCAGATGGTCGAGATCAGCCGCGACTGCAAGCGCGTGTACTGGACCAACTCGCTCTACTCGACCTGGGACGATCAATTCTATCCAGCGGGCATGCCCGCTGCCGAAGTGATGGCGATCGCAAAACCAGGCGGGGGCCTCGAACTGGCAAAGGACTATTGGGTGAACTTCCCCGACGGATACCGGGCGCATCAGATCCGGCTCGACGGCGGGGACTGCTCGACCGATTCATTCTGCTACCCGTCGGTCTGAATTTGAGCGCAACTGACTGGACGGCTGCCTGGCTCTGGCTGGCGGTCGTCGCGAGCGGCCTCTACCACGGCGCAAATCCGGGAATGGGGTGGCCGCTCGCCGTTTCGGCGGGATTGATGGAGCGAAGCCCGCGGGCGCTGTTTGCAGCGCTTGGGCCGTTGGCCATCGGCCATCTGCTGGCGATGCTGCTGGTGATCCTGCCGTTCGCGCTGCTGATCACGCTGGTGGAATGGCAGCGACAGATCCAGCTTGGTGCCAGCCTCCTGGTCATTGCCTTCGGTATCCACAGGCTTGTTAGCCGCAGCCATCCACGGGCGCTGGCGCGGATCCCGCCGACGCAATTGGCGCTGTGGTCGTTTGCGGTCGCCATCGCGCATGGCGCGGGACTGATGCTGGTGCCGATCTATCTCGGGCTCTGCGGTGAAGCCGACCTCGATAGGGGGCATGCGGCGGCAGGCAGCCTCATCAACGCCAACCTCGGCACGGCGGTGCTGGTCGCCATCGTCCACGCCGCCGCGATGATCGCCGCCGGCGGATGCCTGGCGTGGATGGTCTATCGCCATCTCGGTCTCAAATTCGTATCGCGGAGCTGGTTCAATCTGGAAATGGTTTGGGCCGTCAGCCTCATTCTGGTCGGCGCCATAGGGCTGGTGTTCAGCCTCGCAGGGTAGGGCGCGTCAGTCCGATACGTCTCGCGCCCCCGCTTGACCAATCCATATCTCCATGGTTATACGTTAATCAATAGCCAACGGGTTATAGATAAAATGCCAACCGGTCACGATGTGCTGTTCAGAACGCTCGCCGATCCGACCCGCCGGGCGATCTTCGAGCGGCTGTGCCGCGAGGGCGAGCAGACGGTAGGAGCGCTCACGGCCCGCGCCGGGATTTCGCAGCCGGCGGTCTCAAAACATCTCGGAGTGCTGAAGCAGGCAGGCCTGGTGCGCGACCGCCACGAAGGCCGCCAGACCCACTACAGCGCCCAGCTCGGCGCGCTCAGCCCCCTGATCGACTGGACCCGCCAGATGGCCGGCTTCTGGCAGAACCGCTTCGACGATCTCGAAGATCTCCTGAAGAGGATGGACCAATGAACGACACATCGACCGAAACGCGCTCCGTCATTGTCGAACGCGAGTTCGCGTTTCCGCCGGAAAAGCTCTGGCGCGCGCTCACGCAGCCTCATCTGATCGAGGAATGGCTGATGAAGAACGACTTCAAGCCTGTGGTCGACCACCGTTTCAACCTTCGCGCCGACTGGGGTGCCGTCGATTGTCAGGTGCTGACCGTCGAGCTGAACAGGACGCTTTCCTACACTTGGAACGTCACGCGCGACGACGATCCCGGCGGCCTGCAAAGCGTCGTGACCTGGACGCTCACCCCAACGAGCGGTGGGACCCATCTGCGCATGGAGCAGTCAGGCTTCCGGTCGGATCAGCCGCGCTACTACCAGGGCGCCAACTACGGATGGCAGCAATTCATCGCCAACCTCGGGCAGGCGTTGGCGCGAACGGACTGATAAGGAGATTCCCAATGAACTGGAACATGTGGGTCCGGCAAATTCATCGCTGGCTGTCCATCGCATTCACGCTGGCCGTCATCGTCAACGTCGTCGCCATGGGACAGGCGCAACCAGCCGTCTGGGTGGGCCTGCTGGCACTGTTCCCGCTCATCCTGCTGCTGCTGACCGGTCTGTACTTGTT
>DAIMKE010000447.1:0-5604 GCA_036721875.1 Bradyrhizobium sp.
GCTATCACCAGCTCGCCGAGCTGCTGAAGCTTGCGCGTCTTGAGCAACTTCGCCTTGTCGTCGAGTGCCTTGAGTTCGGCGTCATAGTCTCGGGGTTTGCGCATGATCATGTCCTCGATTGCAGGGTGAGGACACACCCGTTATCGCTGCACTCGATCAGTCGCAACGCGCTGAAATCCCATGGGACTTCGCGTTCCCGAGAAAGATGAATTCTTTCGAGGGCGCGGCTGTACGACCAGCGCCTCGACCGCCATCACGACTTTTCCAACAAGACGGGTGTGGTGCACTCCGAAGTGTTGCTGCCGAACGGCGCGCCCGAGCAGTTGTCGGATCGCGAGCAGCTGTGGAACACGGTCGAGGCGGCCGAGCTGCGCAAGGACGCGCAGCTGGCGCGCGAGGTCGAGTTCGCGATTCCGCGCGAGATGACCCGGGAACAGAGCATCGAGCTGGCGCGCGACTTCGTGCGCGACGAGTTCGTCGATCGCGGCATGATCGCCGATCTCAATGTGCATTGGGATATCGGTGCCGATGGTCAACCCAAGCCGCATGCCCATGTGATGCTCACGATGCGCGACGTGGACGGAGACGGGTTCGGCAAGAAGAACCGCGACTGGAACCGCACCGATCTGCTCGAGAAGTGGCGCGAGCGCTGGGCCGAGCACGTCAATGCCCGGTTGGTCGAGCTCGATATCGACGCCCGCATCGACCACCGCAGCCTTGAAGCGCAGGGCATCGACCTCGAGCCGCAGCACAAGATCGGCCCTGCGGCCTCGCGGATGGCGGCGCAGGGTCTCGACTGCGAACGTGCGGCCGAGCACCTCGAGATCGTGCGGTCGAACGGCGCGAAGATCATCGCCAATCCGCAGATCGCGCTTGATGCGATCACCCATAGCCAGGCGACATTTACCGCCCGGGATCTGGCGCGGTTCATTCACCGGCACAGTGTCGGCAAGGACCAGTTCGACCAGGCAATGGCCGCCATTCGTTCGTCCCCCGAGCTGGTCGCGCTCGGCACGGACGGGCGTGGCGAAGAGCGGTTCACGTCGCGCGACATGATCGAGACCGAGCAGCGACTGGAGCGTGCCGCGGTCCGGCTCGCGGCGCGCTCAGGCCATGGTCTCCCGGCAGCAGCGATGGATCGCGCCATCGCTGCTGCCGGGAGTAACGGTCTGATCCTCGGCGGTGAGCAACAGGCCGCTTTGGACCACATAACCGGCCCACGCGATCTTGCCATCGTCACCGGCTATGCCGGCACCGGCAAATCCGCCATGTTGAGCGTCGCGCGCGATGCATGGGAGCGCGCCGGCTACGAGGTGCAGGGGCTCGCGCTGTCGGGCATCGCTGCCGAGAACCTGGAGACCGGCTCAGGCATTGCGTCGCGTACGATCGCCAGCCTCGAGCATCAATGGTCGCGAGGTCGCGAGCTGCTTACCGATCGCTCGGTGTTGGTGATCGACGAAGCCGGGATGATCGGCTCGCGCCAGATGGAGCGGCTGGTCGCCGAAGCAGAAAAGCGCGGCGCCAAGCTGGTGCTGGTCGGCGATCCCGAGCAGCTTCAGGCCATCGAAGCAGGTGCGGCGTTCCGCTCGCTCGCTGAGCGGCATGGCAGTGTCGAGATCACCGAGGTGCGCCGCCAGCGCGACGACTGGCAGCGTGATGCGACGCGCTATCTGGCGACCGGACGAACCGGCGCGGCGATCCATGCCTATGCCGAGCATGATCGCGTCCATGTCGCCGAGACGCGCGAGGAGGCGCGTGGCAATCTGATTGATCGTTGGGATCGCGATCGCCAGGTCGATCCGAACGCGAGCCGGATCATCCTTACGCACACCAACGACGAGGTGCTGGCGCTCAACCAGGCCGCGCGCGAGCGGCTGCGCGAGGCGGGCTCGCTTGGTGACGATGTGACGATCACCACTGAGCGGGGCAGCCGTGACTTTGCGACCGGCGACCGCATCATGTTTCTCAGGAACGAGCGCAGCTTGGGCGTGAAAAACGGCACGCTTGGCAATGTGCAGAGCGTCAACGCGATGCGGATGGCGGTGTTGCTCGATGACGGTCGCGCGGTCGCGTTCGACCTCAAGGACTATAACCAGATCGACCATGGCTATGCCGCCACCATCCACAAGGCACAGGGCATGACGGTCGATCGCACCCATGTGCTGGCCACGCCCGGCATGGATAGCCATGCCGCTTATGTCGCGCTGTCGCGCCACCGCGACCGGGTCGACCTGCACTATGGCCAGGACGACTTTGCCGATCAGGGCAGGCTCGTTCGCACGCTATCGCGAGACCGGGCCAAGGACATGGCGAGTGACTATGCGCGCGAGCCGGAGCAGCGCTTCGCCGATGCGCGCAGCATCAGGTTCCGCGAGCGCGTCGCCGAACTGGCGCGCAAGGTGCCCGAGAAGATGCGCGGCATGTTCGATGGCCTGCGCCTGCCGGTCCAACAAGCGCCGGAGCTGGCCAGATCGCCCGAGGACGAAGCGCACCAGCGGCGGGCCATCGTCCAGCGCCACGCCCGCGCAGTGGCCAACATCTTCGAGCGGTTCGACCAGGGGCTTGCTGCCACCCCCGACCAGATAGAGGAACTGACCAAAGCCCGGCACGATCTGAACGGGCTGCGGGCGCATGCGTCGATCGATCTCGAAGCCGCGTACAAGAACGATCGGACGCTTGCCGAAGACGCATCAGGCGGCAACTTCACGCGCACCAACGCAGCGCTGCGGCACGAAGCCCGCATGCGCACCGATCCCGCATATCGAGCCGACCGGTTCGTCGAACGCTGGACCAGGCTCAGCGCCCAGGCCGAACGCGCCTATGTGAGCGGGGATCTTGCGAGCAGGAAATCAGCGCAGAACCAAATGGCGGGCTTGGCGAAGAGCCTCGAACGTGACCCGCAGCTGGAATCCATCCTTGCAGCACGCAAGGCGCAGCTGGGCATCTCGATCGATACCGGGCGCAGGCTGGGTGCCGAGCTCGCGTTCAACCATGGGATCGACTTGGGGCGGGGAAGGGGGCTCGGTCGATGAAGAGCATGGGGTCCGCTTCGCGCCCCAATATCGGCCGTTCGGAACACTAACGAGCCATCCTGAAAGCCGACATTGCGGCACAGTGAAAATCGAAAGTTGTGATTGGGTAGAGTCTGATCCAGCTAGTCTGAAGAGCTAGGCGCCTAGAAGTGCAGCGGAGGCAAAGCCCCTTAGCTCACCGCAAGCGATCGTCACCGGAAGGCGGAAACCAAACGGTTCCAAGCGCGCCCAGAGCGCGGGCCGAAAGGCCGCGGAACGAACCTGATTTGTTCTAATTTGCATTACGATTCACTCTACGGCGTGGTATGTTTTTCCTCTTTCGATAAAAAATCTGGGGGCAGCCTTTTGGCAGCAAACGATACACAGATCATTGCGAAGGCAGCAGAACCCGCTGCTGCTTCTCGCAAGCTGGTTTTTATCAGCCATGCCAATCCCGAAGATAATGAGTTCGTTTCGTGGTTGGCTACCCGCCTTGCAGGAGCCGGCTACGAGGTGTGGGCGGATGTCTCGCAGCTGGTCGGTGGTGAGACATTCTGGCGAGACATCGGCACCGCCATCAAGGATGACGCGGCGACGGTCGTTACCGTGCTATCGCGCGCCTCGTACAAAAAGGATGGCGTGCTCGATGAGATTGCGCTTGCGGTCGGTACTGGTCGCAAGTTGCAGAAGCCTTCCTTCGTCATCCCTATTCGTCTCGACGATCTTCCGTATTCGGATTTCCCCGAACAGCTCATTCGCCTGAATGCGATCAATTTCGCTGGGAATTGGGCGGACGGCCTGTCCCGGTTGCAGGACGCCTTGGAAAAGGCTGGCGTGCCTAAGGAAGAATGCGCTCCCGCGCACGCTTTCGATCAATGGAGATCGTTCCGCCTTCGTCAGAGCGGCGCAGTCGCGCAGGTGCCAGAACAGCTTTCGAGCAATTGGCTGCGTATTGTTGAGCTCCCTGCGCAGATCAATTTCTGTCGCTTCGCAGCCGACTCCAAAGCGGTGGCAAAGGCGCTCGCCGGGTTAGGCACACCCATCGTACCGCTCGATCGATTGGGGCTAACTTTCTCCGACGCGCCAAACATCTTGATGGATGATGCACCGTCGATCGGCGTGGAACACGCCTACGAGTTCGATCTTCAGAAATTCCTGAATGGTGAGCGCCAGACCGGACCTGAGGTGCGACGCGGCGACGCATCCAATATGCTCACGAACCTCCTGCGTCAGGCGTGGGAAAAATTCGCCAAGGATAGCGGCCTCCTGCCGTACGAGTTCGCCAACAGCACCGGCTGGTACGTGCCGCTCGATCTCATCGACGGAAATAAGGTCGGTTACGTCGATGGCGCTGGAAAGCGGCGGAAGAAATGGCTCGTCGGGTACAGCAAGAAGCGGCAGGTCTATTGGCACTTTGCCGTATCCGCATACGCCACCCTGGGCGATGATCCCCACTTCGTATTTCGACCGCAGGTTGTCTTCACTACGGACGGACGAACGCCGCTCGATAGCAAGGCGAAGGCTGCGGGGCTGCGTCGCAGCTTCTGCAAGAACTGGTGGAACGATCGCTGGTACGGCTTGCTGACGGCATTCGTCACCTATCTGGCGGGTGACAGTGAGCATATCCTGCTGCCGCTCGGGTCAGATAAAGTCGCACGCATTGAAGGCCGGCTGGTTTCCTTCGAGTCTCAATTGTCGATCGTCGGTGACTCAATCGCCATTTCGGATGACGACGAAAACGCGGATCACGACGTTGAGGCTGATGACCTCGACGATGGTGAAGACGTCTTTTTCGCCGATGAAATGGACGAGGGAGAAATCGCATGACTGCGCGGACGATCGTGCAACTCCCCGAGCCATTGTTGGGGTTTGGTTACGGCCAACAAATGGAGCATCCCAAGGATGGCCTGTTTCTATTCGGGCCGCTCGCAGACCACGCCAATCCTGCTGAAATGCGTATCGGTATCGTGGGTACTGCCGACTGCATTGCTAGCTTCCACGAGTGGTCGAAACGGATCAGGGGCTACATTCCTTCGGCTAACGCCGAGGTCGCACACCATGCAAGTTGGCCGGGCTTCCAAGCGGTGTTTGGGACGAAGTGGCCCGAGAAGGCACTTGTTGAACTGACAGTGGATGAGGCCCAGCTGAGCAAGGCCATCCGGATCGAAAATCGCCACGAGGCTATCTACAAGGCCGTATCTATTTTCGAGGACGCGATCCGGCGAAACCTTCGCCAGAATGAGGCGCCGCCTGCGCTGTGGTTCGTTGTCATCCCGGAAGAGGTGCATCGCTACGGTCGTCCGAAATCGACCATCCCGAAAGCGGAGCGCGGACAATCGACCTCGCTGTTCAATCGCAAGACCGCCCGCAAAATCATGGAGACAGGCAGCCTTTTCGTCGAAGAGCGTGAGGCGGCGGATATGTATCGGTTTGATCTGAACTTCCATCATCAGCTCAAGGCCCGGCTGCTGGAAAAGCAAGTCGTCTTGCAGATCGTGCGCGACACGACGCTCACGCCTGAGAAGTTCGTTGTCGATGGGCGGATGATCCGCACGCCGCAAGATCCAGCGACTGTAGCGTGGAACCTCTGCAC
>DAIMKE010000448.1:0-5603 GCA_036721875.1 Bradyrhizobium sp.
CCGCCTGCCGATGGCGTCGATGGTGGTTTTTTCGCGAATACATGTCAGCACGTCCTGCAGCGGACGGCGGGCGGGATGGTGGTACAGCACCTCGTTGGTCGCGAGCAGCGGCACCTTGGCGGCAAGCGCGATGCGATGCAGACCCGCCAGCCGGCGCCTGTCGTCGCCGCGGTAAAGGAGGCTCGCGGCAAGCCAGACGCCATCGGCAGTTGAGTTCTTCAGATGCTCCAGGATTTTCTGCGCGCTGGCCGCATCGAAGCGATGCGGCAGCGCCAGTACCAGCAGCTGGCCTTCGCCAAATTCCAGCAGGTCATCGAACCTCAGACGGCACTCGCCCTTTTCGATCCGCGTGATGCCGTCGCCGCGCTTGCCGCGGGTGAGCAACTGGCAGAGCCGGCCGTAGGCGGCGCGGTCGCGGGGATAGACCAGGATGTCGGGCGTATCATCCACGAAGACGATGCGCGCGCCGATCAGAAGCTTTGGCTTGTGCTTGACCTCGGGGTTGTCGAGTTCCTTCCAGGCGCGCACCACGCCGGCCAGCGTGTTGTGGTCGGCGATGCCGATCACGGGAATGCCGAGCTCGCTCGCCTGATGCACATAGGCGCGCGGATCGGAGGCGCCGCGCAGGAACGAGAAATTGGTGGTGATGCCGATTTCGGCATAGCCGGGCTCAACGCGTGCAATGTTCGCCGGGCCATTCATGCGAACAGCCCGTGCACGAACCATCCGGGTGAGGCTGGTTCGCCTTCATCGTCGGCCGGTTCGCTTTCATAGAGCCCGTCACGAAAGATCCAGAAGCGAAGTCCCGCCTCGTCCTCGATGCGGAAATAATCCCGCGTCGGGCCATCGCCGTGTTGCTTCCACCATTCCATGGCGATGCGTTCGGGCCCTTCCACCCGCGCTACCGTGTGCGTCACGCGGCGCCAGGTGAACTGATGCGGCGGGCCATCGGGCACGGTTGCGAACGGCACTTTTATCGGCTCCGGCCGGTCGAACAGCCGCAACGGCCGCAACGGCGGCTCGCTTTCGATACGCTCCGGCCAGGCGGCCTGCGCTGCGGCCGCCAGATGATGCTGCGCGGGCATCGCCATCACGGCGCGCTCGGGAATGTGGGTATCCTGCGGCAGATGCACGACCACGCGCTTGCCGCCGATGCGCGCGGCGATGCGGTCGATCAGCGCGGACAGTTCGTCATTGTCATGGACATGGGCGTCGAGATCGCGCTGCTGCTGCACCACGATTTCGGTGCGGCTGGCGGAAAGCCTAATCAGATCGAAGCCGAAACCGGGATCGAGGGGGTCGTTGAGCGCATCGAGCCGCTCGCGAAACAGGCGGTCGATCACCTCCGGCCTCGTGACCGGACGCCCGGTGTCGACCGCGATCGTGCGCACCGCGCCATCGGTACGGAAGAAACTCGCTTCCAGCCGGCGCGCGCCCTTGCCCTGCCTGTCCATCGCCGTGACCAGCATGGCGGCGAGCGCGGACAAATTCATCGCGATCACGTTTTCGCTGGCGACCGGTTCGGGAAAGCGCTTTTCGACAATGTAATCCGGCAGCGGTTTGCGGGGGCTGATCGGAGCATCGCCCTGCCCCAGCGCCTGCGCCAGCAGGGTGGTGAAGCCTGCGCCGAAACGCGCCGTGATCTCGTGCGGCGCGCGCGAGGCGACATCGCCGATGGTCTTCAACCCGGCGCGGCGCAGGCCGCCGATGATGGCATCGCCGGCGCCGAGCGCGGAGACCGGCAGCGGACTGACGGCCAGGGCCTCTTCGCCATCGGCAATGATTTTTCCGCTAACCTGCCGCGTCAGCGTGCGGGCGCAAATCGAGGTCGAGGCGATCGCGGCACTGACGGTAAAGCCGCGATGCGCCAGCGCACCGCTCACGATCTGCAGCAGCGCGCGTTCGCCGCCGAACAGATGGGCACAGCCGGTGATGTCGAGATAAAGCCCGTACGGCGGATCGAGCGCCACCAGCGGCGTGAAGCGGTCGCACCAGTCGGCGATGTCGTCGAGCGTCTTGCGGTCGGCGACTTCGTCGGCATCGAACACCGTCAATTCGGGGCAGATGGCGCGGGCATTGGCGAGCGGCAAGCCGATCGAGAGGCCGGCGCGCACGGCGAGATCGTCAAGCGAATGGATCAGGATGGCGTTGTGTTGTTTGGCGACGACGACGCTGGGGGTATTACCCAGCGCGTCGCTGCTGCCCGAAAGCTTGCGCTTGATGCGGTCGATGGGCAGGCGTGGCAGCCACAGGCTGAGGATACGCCGGCGGTTCGGAGAAGAGGCACTCATCGCATTTCCATTCCATGATCCAGCGGCCGACCGGGCCATGACGATTGCGAACCAGTTGCGCGTCGAAGACGGGCGCGCCCCACGCGCTCCAGGGCGCCGCAGGCGGCGAATGCGCCGCGCGGACGATCCATCTGGTCTCGGCGGTCGAAGGCCGTGGCTCGGTGGCCATTCGCAAAAGAAGCGCCGTTACGCCGGAGGCCTGCGCCGCCAAAGTGAGCTTGCGGCTGGCGACGAGGTCGAGCTGACGCGCCTGCCCCCACACTTCCAGCACGACGGCGCCGAGCGCATCGCAGGCCAGTGCGTCGGCAGCGGTCCGCAACGCGGCGTCGGTGTCAGCGGCGCGCACGGTCACCAGCAACCGCGGATCGAGACCCAGCTCACGAAGCCCGCTCATCGACAGCGCGCCGGATTCGAGTTCCGAAAAATCCTGCCTTATCCAGACCAGCGGCCGGCGCGGCGAGATCCGCGCCGAGAGGCCGGCGATGAAGCCGGTGGCCGTTGCACTCTGGTGTCCCTCGGCGAACACCTCATGCACCGCTGCGACCGCAAGCCCGCCCCGCAGCACGGTGTCCGCTGCCGCATGTCCGAGCGGAACCTTGTTGAGGTCATGCGCATCGCCGTGCGCCTCGAGGCGTTCGATACGCCCGCGCAAAGTCGCAAGCGTGCTTGTGCGTGCACCGCTCATGCGCCGCTCTCCTTGAGAAATCGTGGGCCGCTTCGGTTCAGGAGGAGAACCAGAAGCTGGCTCATTTGTTCATGATATGTTCTAATATAAAGCTAACAGGACCGGCAGAGTCAATCGGGATTGAGACTCGGGCGATTCGTGAACAGAATCAAAGGGATTCAACCATGGACGTGCAACGTAAGCTGGAGATCCTGGCCGATGCTGCGAAATACGATGCTTCCTGCGCCTCCTCCGGCACCGAGAAGCGGGATTCCAGCGACGGCAACGGCCTCGGCTCCACCGCGCCCGGCATGGGCATCTGCCATTCCTATGCGCCGGATGGGCGCTGCATCTCGCTGTTGAAGGTGCTGCTCACCAACGCCTGCAATTACGATTGCCTGTACTGCGTCAACCGTACGTCTTCGAACGTACCGCGCGCGCGCTTCACCGTCGACGAGGTGGTGAAGCTGACGCTCGACTTCTATCGCCGCAATTACATCGAGGGATTGTTTCTCTCCTCCGGCATCATCCGCAGCGCCGACTACACCATGGAGCAAGTGGTTTCTGTCGCGCGAAAATTGCGCGAGGAGCATCACTTCCGCGGCTACATCCATCTCAAGACCATCCCCGAGGCCGACGACGTGCTGATCGCGGAAGCCGGTAAATATGCAGACCGCCTTTCCATCAACATCGAAATGCCGCTGGAAAAGAGCCTCGCCAAATTCGCGCCGGAGAAGGACGTGCGCGCGATCCGCCGCACCATGGGCCGACTGCGCTTGAAGCTCGATGAAGCAAAAGAGAACGTCAGGACCGCGACGAAGACAAAGCCGCCGCGCTTCGCACCCGCCGGCCAGAGCACGCAGATGATCATCGGCGCGGATGCGGCCGATGACAAAACCATCCTCGATACCTGCGCCAACCTCTACGGCTCCTACCGGCTCAAGCGGGTGTATTATTCGGCCTTCAGCCCGATCCCCGACGCCAGCCACGCGCTGCCGCTGGTTTCGCCGCCGCTCATCCGCGAGCACCGGCTCTATCAGGCCGACTGGCTGATGCGGTTTTACGGCTTCGACGCCAACGAGATTGTCGACGAAGCCGCCGGCATGCTGCCGCTCGACATCGATCCGAAACTCGCCTGGGCGCTGCGCCACCGCGACCGCTTTCCGCTCGATATCGCCACCGCCAGCCGGCAAGAGCTGTTGCGGGTGCCGGGCTTCGGTACCAAGGCCGTCGACCGCATCATCGCCACGCGCCGCCTGACCTCGATCCGCGTCGCAGACCTGGCGCGGCTGCATATCCCTCAGAAGAAGGCGTTGCCGTTCATCGTGCTCAGCGACCACCGCCCCTCGCCGCACCTGCTCGATGGCGCGGGACTGGTGGAGCGGTTCAAGCCGAAGGTGACGCAATTGGGATTTGGGTTTTGAGTATCAGCATCGTCATTGCGAGGAGCGAAGCGACGAAGCAATCCATCTATCCCCGTATTGCGGCATCGATTGCTTCGCTGCGCTCGCAATGACGCGGAGGACAGACATGCACCACATCACCCTCGACAGCGAAACTGATTTCGACGGCTGGCGCAAAGCCGCGCGCGCGTTGGCACTGAACGATGTGAAGCCAGCCGACGTGGCGTGGAACGTCGCAGGCGGTGCGCCTGAACTGTTCGCGCCGACGACACCGCCGCTGGAAGCGCCTGAAGGCACGTTCAGCGTATCGGCCAGGTTTGTCGAACTGGCGCAGATTGCGATCCTGCATCGCAACCCCGAGCGGTTCGCCCTGCTCTATCGCCTGTTGTGGCGGTTGCGGCACGATCACGATTTGCTCGACATCGCGACCGACCCCGATGTGGCGGAGATCGCCGCGATGGCGAAGGCCGTCCGCCGCGACGAGCACAAGATGCATGCGTTCGTTCGCTTCCGCGAAGTCGGCCGCGAGCACAAATCGCACTTCGTCGCCTGGTTCGAGCCGGAACATCACATCATCGAACTGGCCGCGCCGTTCTTCGCGCGCCGTTTTGCCGACATGCCCTGGTCGATCCTGACCCCCGACGTCTGCGCGCATTGGGACGGCCATGCGGTCTCGATCACGCCGGGTGTCGCCAAATCAGAGGCGCCGACGCAGGACCGGCTGGAGGAGACCTGGCGGCGCTACTACGCCTCGATCTTCAACCCGGCGCGGCTGAAGGTGAAGGCGATGCAGAACGAGATGCCCCGGAAGTACTGGCGGAACCTGCCCGAGGCTTCGTTGATTAAGCCCCTGATCGAAAGCGCCGAACGTACCGCCAACGCCATGATCGCGAACGCGGCGACCGAACCGCGCAAGTCGCAGAAGCGGCTGGAACCGGACAAGGCTCACGACAAGGCCAACGATATGACCAGGAAAACTCCTGACGACGATATCGAAACCCTGCGCGAGCAAGCTACCCATTGCCGCGCCTGCCCGCTCTGGAAGGATGCCACCCAGACCGTGTTCGGCGAGGGGCCACAAATCGCGCGGATCATGCTGGTCGGCGAGCAGCCCGGCGACAAGGAAGACCTTGCCGGCAAGCCGTTCGTTGGTCCCGCCGGACAGATGCTCGATCGCGCGCTGGAAGAAGCCGGCATCGATCGCAGCAAGGTCTACGTCACCAACGCGGTGAAGCAGTTCAAGTT
>DAIMKE010000449.1:0-5596 GCA_036721875.1 Bradyrhizobium sp.
CCGTCAGAACCGTCATTGCGAGCGAAGCGAAGCAATCCATAGCGCGGCATAAAGAAACAATGGATTGCTTCGTCGCGTCGCTCCCGTGCGCAAACGCTTCGCGTTTGTCGCAGGCAATGACGCCCGCAGGAGGAAACTGATTTGACCCGACCGTTCGAAGGCGTGAAGGTTCTCGACTTCACGCAGGTGCTGGCCGGACCCTATGCGAGCTACCAGCTCGCCCTGCTCGGCGCGGATGTGATCAAGGTGGAGCGGCGCGAGGGCGAGGACATGCGGCGTACGCCGCTGAGCCGCGAATGGGCCGACCGCGGCCTCGCCCCGGGATGGCAGGCGATCAACGGCAACAAGCGCAGCCTGACGCTCGACCTGCAAAAGCCCGAGGCGATCAGGATCGTCGAGCAACTCGCCGTACAAGCCGACGTGGTCATGGAGAATTTCCGCCCCGGCGTGATGGACAAGCTCGGGATCGGCTATGCAGCGCTGTCGGCGATCAACCCGCGGCTGATTTACTGCGCCATCTCTGGCTTCGGCCAGACCGGCCCGGAGCGCTTGGGCGCCGGCTACGACGGAAAAATCCAGGCGCTGTCGGGGATCATGTCGATCACCGGTCACGCCGAGACCGGGCCGACGCGCGCCGGCTTTGCGGTCTGCGATGTGTTGTCGGGGGCGACCGCAGCCTTCGGCGTATCGAGCGCGCTGTTCCAGCGCACCCATACCGGCAAGGGGCAACTGGTCGATGTTTCCATGCTCGAGGCGACGCTGGCGTTCCTGTCCGGGCAGGTCGCGGACTATTCGGTGGCCGGCCACCGCCAGCAGCTCTCGGGCAACCAGGCCGTCAGCCGCCGGCCGACCGCGAACCTTTTCAAAGCAGGCGAGGGCTATCTGTTGCTCGCGGTGAACAGCGAGAAACAATACCGCGCCCTGATGACCGCGCTCGGCCGCGCCGACGCGCTGGAGGATCCGCGCTTCGTCGACTGGTTCGCCCGCCAGGAAAACGAGCCGGCGCTACGGGCCATCATCGAGGAGGCGCTGTCGAAGAAGGACCCGCGCGAGTGGGAAAAGGTGCTGGAGGCGGCCGGCGCGCCCTGCGCCAGCATCTGGAAGGTCGAGGAGGTGATCGATCACCCGCAGATCGCGGCGCGCGGCGCCATCCAGGAACTCGATACGCCCTATGGGCGCCTGCGCTTTGCCGGCAGCGGCTTTCAGCTCGCCCATGGCGGCGGGCGGCTGGACCGGATGGCGCCTGCGCTCAGCGCCCATACCGACGAGGTGCTGGCCTCGCTCGGCTATGACGCCAGGGCGATCGCGGAACTGCGTGCGCGCGAGATCGTCTAGCGGTAGCCGGGGCGGGGGCATCTCGGCCCTGTCCCGTTTTGAGCTGACCAGCGCATGGCGACCTTGCGTCAAGGCGCTTTGATCGACCGGGTTCACCGTCTAAAAGACCACATTTCCCGCTTCCCAAGAGGACAGACCATGCCCGCCTATCGCTCCCGGACCACGACCCACGGCCGCAACATGGCGGGCGCCCGCGGCCTCTGGCGCGCCACCGGCATGAAGAACGAGGACTTTGGCAAGCCGATCATTGCCGTGGTCAATTCGTTCACCCAGTTCGTGCCCGGCCACGTGCACCTGAAGGATCTTGGCCAGCTGGTCGCGCGCGAAATCGAGAAGGCCGGCGGCGTCGCCAAGGAGTTCAACACCATCGCGGTCGATGACGGCATCGCCATGGGTCATGACGGCATGCTCTACAGTCTGCCGTCGCGCGAAATCATCGCCGACAGCGTCGAGTACATGGTCAACGCGCATTGTGCCGACGCCATGGTGTGCATTTCCAATTGCGACAAGATCACCCCCGGCATGCTGATGGCGGCGCTGCGGATCAACATCCCGACCGTGTTCGTCTCCGGCGGGCCGATGGAATCCGGCAAGATCAACCTCAAGGGCAAGATCCGCGCCGTCGATCTGATCGACGCCATGGTCGCAGCCGCCGACAGTAACGTCAGCGACGCCGACGTGGAAGCGATCGAGCGTTCCGCATGTCCGACCTGCGGCTCGTGCTCGGGCATGTTCACGGCCAATTCGATGAACTGCCTGACCGAGGCGCTGGGACTGGCGTTGCCGGGCAACGGCTCGGTGCTGGCCACGCACGCCGACCGCAAGGGCTTGTTCGTCGAGGCCGGTCACCTGATCGTCGATCTGGCGCGGCGTTACTACGAGCAGGACGATGAGACGGCGCTGCCGCGCAACATCGCGAACTTCAAGGCGTTCGAGAACGCCATGACGCTCGACATCGCCATGGGCGGATCGACCAACACGGTGCTGCATCTGCTGGCCGCGGCCTATGAGGGCCAGGTGCCGTTCACGATGCAGGATATCGACCGCCTGTCGCGGCGGGTGCCTGTTCTCTGCAAGGTGGCGCCGTCGGTGGCGGACGTGCATCTGGAGGACGTGCATCGCGCCGGCGGCGTGATGGCGATCCTCGGCGAACTCGACCGCGCCGGTCTGCTCAACCGCGGCCTGCCGATGGTTCACAGCAAGACGCTGGAGGATGCGCTGGCGCGCTGGGACATCAAGCAGAGCAAGAGCGAGAGCGTCCGCAAATTCTTCATGGCCGCTCCTGGCAACGTGCCGACACAGGTCGCGTTCAGTCAGGAGCGCCGGTTCGAAGAACTCGATACCGATCGCGCAACCGGCTGCGTTCGCGACGCCGAGCATGCTTACTCGAAGGACGGCGGCCTCGCCGTACTGTCAGGCAACATCGCGCTCGACGGCTGCATCGTGAAGACCGCCGGCGTCGACGAAAGCATCCTGAAGTTCGAGGGGCCGGCACGGGTGTTCGAAAGCCAGGACGCCGCGGTCGAAGGCATTCTCGGCAACAAGATCAAGCCCGGCGATGTCGTCGTGGTCCGTTATGAAGGCCCGCGCGGCGGTCCCGGCATGCAGGAGATGCTGTATCCGACCAGTTACCTGAAATCGAAGGGGCTCGGAAAAGTCTGTGCGCTTGTCACCGATGGCCGCTTTTCCGGCGGCTCGTCGGGCCTGTCGATCGGGCATCTCTCGCCGGAAGCCGCCGAAGGCGGGTTGATCGGCCTGGTGGAAGAGGGCGATCTCATCAAGATCGACATCCCCTCGCGTTCGATCAGCCTCGCGGTCGATGACGCCACGCTGGCCAAGCGCCGCGAAGCCATGCTGGCGCGCGGCGCGGAGGCGTGGAAGCCGGCCCAGAAGCGCAGCCGCAAGGTGACGATGGCGCTAAAGGCTTATGCCGCGCTCACGACGAGCGCTGCCCGCGGGGCGGTGCGCGTCGTGCCGGAGTAGGCGCTTTAGCTGAGCGCTTTACTTCGGCGCGTTGCCTCGCTGCTTTTTGGCGTGCTCCGCCCGGATCGGACCGAATGGCCCGTACATGTGTTGCTTTTGATTGAACCCGTCGGCATACGGGCCGTAGGGCGCATCGACGGGCTTGGTCAGAAGGTTGGGAAAATCCTTGTCGAGGCCCGCTTTTGTCGGACGCGGTTGAGAGATCATGTAGGCCGCGACATCCCAGGCCTGCTCGACGGTGAGCTGCGGATTCAGGTAGTCCGTCCCGTGCGGCATGTTGAAGTGCACGAAGTTCGCCGCGGTAATCAGCCGGGCCATGCCGGCACCATTGTTGAAACTGTCCGGGCCCCACAGCGGAGGCACCATGTAGCCGAGATCGCTGGTCGGCAGGCTGCGGCGGATTCCGGAGCCGTCGGTGTTGTGACAGGCGAGACAGGCATTCGCGTAGATCGCTTTGCCGCGAACCGGATCGGCCGCCCGATTGAGTTCAGGCATCGTCCCGGTGCCCAGTCCCGACAGCACCTTGCCGGCAGGTACCCCCGACGACAGAAACCTGATGTAGGCCACCATGGCTCGCATTTCCGGACTATCGGACGGCAGCGTGCGGCCGTTCATGCTGCGCGACATGCACGAGTTCACCCGGTCTTCGATGGTGATTTCGGCGCCGAGGCGGGCGCTGTATTGCGGAAACAGCTCGACCAGCCCGAAGATCGGTAGCCCGAATTTCTTCACGCCGGCTTCGAGGTGACAGTTGCTGCAGGCGAGATTGTTGCCGGCAAACCGCTTGGCCGGATCCGGCACCTCCGGTCCGATATGGGCGTAGGTCGCGGTGATCAGGTCGCGCCCGCGCCGCACCAGGCGGCCATGATCGTCATCCGGCAGTGCGCCGACCTCCGGCACCGTCCAGACTGGAGGGGAGATCGCCTGCGTCCGCCCCGCACCCGTCGCGGCTAGTCCGATTGCAACGGCCGCAACTACGCGCACCGTCCAGAAGCACAGAAGTTTAAGAATCATCGGTCTCTCGACACCAAAGGTGGATTTTGGACATACGCCAGATCAACACCATTGTCGGCCGTCCGAGGTTAACGTCGGGTTCAGCGCACCATGCGCGCACCTCCGGCGTCTGGCCCGGAAGAGACGCTACCGGCGCGAAGTCCGGGCCTGGTCGTTGCCGCCCGGCAAGCCGGAATACGCGACATTCCCGTCCGCGGTGGCGAGCACGTCGCCCGAGCGCAACGAGCCGTCCATCGCGAGATCGACTGGCGCCAGGCCGGCGGGATTTTGGCCGTTGCAGGTGCAATCGGCGCGCAGCGCCTTCCGATAGGCAAAGGCGTTTTCGCTATCGGCGTAGCGTTCGCCGGTTGCGGCATAGGCGTGATCGATGCTGGAGCCGAAGAAAATTTTGGTCGGGCTCGCCGGACAGAAGGCCTGGCACAACTGCGTCGGCGAGGCCGCGCCGCGCATCAGCGGAAAATACTTCCCGTCGCAACTGCGCACGCAGAACGCTGGCCCCGTGCTTGCGGCGACCGGCCGCGGCGGCGCCGGGGCGGCATTATTGTTGAAAATGTTGCCGAACAGCGAGGGCTGCTGCTTCTGGCCGCCGCCGAAAAGGAAATCAAGCAAGTTTTCAGCCGAACTTGTTTCCGGCGCCAGCGCCACGGGGCCAACGATGGCAGCAACAGCAAGCATGCGGCGCAGCTTGCGCTGAAAGGACAATTCGTTTCGCAATGCTCGATCCACCGGACGCCTCCCTTGCGGCACGAGGGGCGCGCTAAGCTCTCATTTGCGGCAATCGTGGACTGGAAACGCGCGCCAAAACGGGGCGGAGAAAAGGAAAGAAAAAGGCGGGTGGGCGCGGCAGGCGCCACATTTCGGCCGTTATGGAGCAGCCGCCGTCGGGGACCATCGCATACCCGGCTTTCGTGCCGCGTTGTCGCCTGCAAGTCGTGAGCACGCGAACATGCAATTGTAGGATGGGTAGAGCGCAGCGAAACCCATCATGCTTCAGCGACGGGGTTTGATGGGTTTCGCTGCGCTCTAACCATCCTACGAAACCACGATTGCTACCAATCTACGAGTGCGCGCTACGACAGCACCTTGACGCCGCCGAGAGCGGTGACGCGCCCCTGTTTCAGCATCACGATCTGCGTCGCGAGCTGGCGCAGTTCGGCGGCGTCGTGGCTGACATAGACCATCGGCACGTTGGCTTCGTCCCGCAGCCGCACCAGATAGGGCAGGATCTCGAGCTTGCGGCCCTCGTCGAGCGCGCCGAGCGGCT
>DAIMKE010000450.1:0-5570 GCA_036721875.1 Bradyrhizobium sp.
TCCGAGGATTGCACCGCCTCCTGTTCGACCGTGCCGTACTGAACCGGCGCAGCGCCGCCGAGCGAGGCCCTGACGTTGACGATCACGGCGCGCGTCGAGTCGATGGAGAACAGCGCGAGCAGGCCGCCGATCGCCGCCACCACGACGCCCGCGGTCACAATGCGCGACACCCTCACTCGTTTCCGATGGCCGCTCGCGAAGGCGTATTCTGAAAGCAGTTGGTTGGACTCTTCCTCGTAGGTGGAGAGGAACAGCGGGACCGGCTCGTGGGGCTGCCGCGGTTCATACATCGTCTCCGACCGCTCATACGACTGCTGGTCCGACCGATCATATGGCAGCTGGTAGGGCTGCTCATACCGGCTGGTCTCATACAACCGGGGATCGTTGATGGCTTCGTCGAATCTGTCGAAGGGGTCCCTTGTTTGAACCGACCGCGTATTGTCCACCATGTTGAAGCTCTCCCCACTTACCAACGCAACGACGGGCGTCCCTCAGCCCTGCATCTGTTTTTTGCTCTTCTTGATGTACGAAGGACCCGCTTGTTGGGGAGGTAAATTCGCACACGGAATGGGTTCAAAAAACGACGCCGGCTGCTGCGAATGGGGAGATATTTTGGTTTGATTGAGGCGGAGCTGCGACATCCATGACAAGGCCGTTACCTGAACGACACAAATGGTTGCAGCAATGACACAAAAAGTAGCAATGGATGTCGCGCGCAGACTGGTGCGCGCCGTGAACGGGTCACTCTTGCAATTGTTTTTGCAGTTGTTTTTTCAATCTCGACGAGTGATCAACGGCTCCGAGGGGGCAGCCGTTGAGTGAAGTGTAGTGATTCCGCCGCAGCGGACATCACGGGCGCAGGATCACCTTGCCCATCGCCTGGCGGCCGGCGAGCACCTTCAGCGCTTCGGCAGTCTGCGCCAGCGGGAACGTGCGGTCGACATGCGAGGAGATCTTGCCCTCCGCGGTCCACTTGACGAGTTTCTCCAGATTGACGCGGTTCTTCTCCGGATTGAGCCTAGTCCATGCGCCCCAGAACACGCCGCGGATATCGCAGCCCTTGAGCAGCGCCAGATTGAGCGGCATCTTCGGAATGTCGCCGGCGGCAAAGCCGATCACCAGGAAGCGTCCCTCCCACGCGATGGCACGCAGCGCTGCTTCCGCGTAGCTGCCGCCGACGGGATCGAAAACGATGTCGACGCCCTTGCCGCCGGTCAGCCGCTTCAGGCCCTCCTTCAGGTCTTCCCTGGCGTAGTTCAGCGTGAGTTCGGCGCCATGCGCCTTGGCAAACTCGAGCTTCTCATCCGACGAGGCGCAGGCGATCACCTTCAGTCCCATCAGCTTGCCGAGTTCGCAGGCCGCAAGTCCGGTGCCGCCGGCCGCCCCCAGCACCGCAAGCGTCTCGCCGGCCTTCGGGCTGGCGCGGTCTTCCAGCGCATGCAGCGCGGTGCCGTAGATGATGATGATGCCGGCGGCGCGATCGAAATCGAGATTGTCGGGAATCTTCACGATCGTGTTCGCCGGCAGCGCGATCTTTTCGCGCGCGCCGTTATGGCCGCAGGACGCCACCACGCGGTCGCCGACCTTCAGGTCGGTCACCCCGGCGCCGACGCTTTCGATCACGCCGGCGACTTCGGCAGCCGGCGAAAATGGAAACGGCGGCTTGATCTGGTACTTTCCCTGGATCATCAGGATGTCGAAGAAATTCAGCGCAGCGGATTTGATCGCGATCACCGCCTGGCCCGGCTCGGCGACCGGGTCCGGGATGTCGGCCAGCACGAGATCGTCGGGTTGGCAATATTGCGAGCAGAGAATGGCTTTCATGGACGCACCTGATGTTCGGACCGGCGGGGAAATCTCGATGCTTCTTGCCGGATTTGAGGCCGGGCTACAATCCGATTCGGATGCACGGCCTGATCGCGCGGGCCGAGGATGGCGATGGGTGAAGGGGGATTCAAACGATGTTTGAAAATGACCTGCTGGCTGGAAAGCGGATCCTGGTAACGGGCGGCGGCTCCGGGCTCGGAGCCGCGATGGGACGTCGCTTCGTCGAACTCGGCGCCGAACTGATCATCTGCGGTCGCCGGCTCGAATTGCTGGAGGCGACCGCTGCACAGATGCGCGACGAGCTTGGCGCAAAGGTCGCGGTGGCCAGATGCGATATCCGCGACGGCGCGGCGGTCGACGTCATGATGGAGCAGGCCTGGAGCGACGCGCCGATCGATATCCTGGTCAACAATGCTGCCGCGACGTTCGTTGCGCAGACTGAACACCTCTCGTTCCGCGCGGCGGATGCGATCCTGGCACCGACCCTGCACGGTGCGATGTATTGCACGCTCGCCGCGGGCAAGCGCTGGATCGAAAGCGGGCACAAGGGTGTGGTGCTGAGCATTCTCTCGACTTCGACCATCACCGGCCGCGCCTTCACGGTTCCTTCGGCGATGGCAAAGTCCGCCGTGCTGGCAATGACGAAAAGCCTTGCGGTGGAGTGGGGACCCAAGGGCGTGCGTACCGTCGCGATCGCGCCCGGCGCGTTTCCGACCCCGGGCGCCTCGGGCCAGCTTCGCCCCCAGGGGCGCGACGAGAGTTGGGCGCATCGCAATCCGCTCGGCCGCGCCGGAGAACATCGCGAACTCGCCAATCTCGCGAGCTTCCTGATCTCTGATCAGGCCGGCTACATCAACGGCGAGATGGTGGTGCAGGACGGCGGCTCGCATCTGCGCAGCTCGGGCGCCGAGGATCTTCTGCAATGGACCGATGCGCAGTGGCAGCGGCAGCGCGAAAGCCGCACCAAAGGCTGAGGCCACCGTCTGTTTCGCGATTGCCAGAATCACTCGAAAAGGGTTCGAATGGAATCACGTAAGGGGCGGTGGTCAAGGCCGTAAGCGCCTTCCCAAAAAGGCATTTCCCGGCTATCCATCCCGGCGGCGCGATGGCCTCCGGGCCATCTTCCAGTCACAATGATGAGGGAACCAGTTGTCCGTGTTGCGAATGCTGACATTTCTGGTTGCCGTTGCGGCGTTGTGCGGGGTGACTTCCTTCGCGCATGCGCAAAGCGCCGCCCCGAAGGGGGCGAAGGATGCGGCAAAGGAAGCGCCCAAACCCGCACCTGCGCCTGCGGCAAAGTCGACAGCTGCAAAGCCTGCTGCGAAACCGGAACCTGCCGCGACTGCCGCGGCAGGCGGTGCGGAGCCGACATTGATCGGCCAGTTCGGCACCTGGGGCGCCTACACGGCGGCGCCGAACGGTAAGAAGGTATGCTTCGCGCTGGCAAAGCCTTCGTCATCCAAAACCAATCCCCCGAATCGTCCGCGCGATCCCGCCTATGCCTTCGTCTCGACGCGGCCGGCGGAGAGGGTCGTCAACGAGGTCTCGATCATGATCGGCTATGCGTTGAAGCAGGGGTCGGAATCATCGCTCGAGGTCGGTGGCGCGTCTTTCGCAATGTACACCCAGGGCGACGGGCTCTGGATCAAGAACGCCGCGGAGGAAGAACAGATGGTCAGCGCGATGCGCAAGGGCGCCGACGCCACCGTCAAGGGCATCTCTGCCAAGGGCACCGAAACCGTTGACGTCTTTTCCCTGAAGGGATTGTCGCAGGCGCTCGACCGGCTGGCGCAGGATTGCAGGCGTTAAGCTTCTTAGCCCAAATTGACGTTGTTTGCGGGCCCCGGAAGCCCTATTTGAAGCGCTCTCCCCTCATGGTGGGAAGGCGCTTGCGCCGTCTCGAACCATGAGGCCCGGCTCTCAACTTTCGAGACGCGGCGAAGACGCCGCTCCTCAGGATGAGGGAGAAGCCTCCCTGGAACAGAAATGCGATGACCGCAGTTTCGACCGAAACGAATTCCACGGCGACTCCGACCATGGCGCCGCTCGAGAAAATCCCGCTCGAAGCCTATGTGCCGCCGGCCAAACCGTCGCTCATCGGTCTGTCGCGCACCGAGATCGCCGACCGGCTGGGCGGGATCGGCGTTCAGCCCGCGCAGCGCAAGATGCGGACGCAGCAGCTCTGGCACTGGATGTATGTCCGCGGCGCCAGGACGTTCGACGAGATGACCAGCATCTCGAAGGACATGCGCGCGCAACTCGTGCAGCATTTCACCGTCGACCGCCCGGAGGTGGTGGCGGAACAGGTTTCCAACGACGGCACCCGCAAATGGCTGCTGCGTCTGCCGAGCGGCGATTCGTTGCAAAAGGCGCATGAAGTCGAGTGCGTCTACATTCCCGAGACCGATCGCGGCACGCTGTGCGTTTCCTCGCAGGTCGGCTGCACGCTGAACTGCTCGTTCTGCCACACCGGCACGCAACGGCTGGTGCGCAACCTCACGGCGGGCGAGATCGTCGGCCAGGTCATGGTGGCGCGTGACCGCCTCAACGACTGGGCCGATCGCGAGACGCCGACCGGCAGCCGTCTCGTCACCAACATCGTCATGATGGGGATGGGCGAACCGCTTTACAATTTCGATGCGGTGCGCGATGCGCTGCTGATCACGGCCGATAATGAAGGCATCGGCATTTCGCGCCGCCGCATCACGCTTTCGACCTCGGGCGTGGTGCCGAACATCATCCGCACCGGCGACGAGATCGGTGTGATGCTGGCGATTTCGCTGCACGCCGTGCGTGACGAGTTGCGCAACGAGCTGGTGCCGCTCAACCGCAAATACCCGATCGCCGAATTGCTGCAGGCGTGCCGCGATTATCCGGGCTCGTCGAATGCGCGGCGCATCACCTTCGAATACGTGATGCTCAAGGGCATCAACGATTCCATGGACGACGCCAAGCTGCTGGTCAAACGGCTCAAGGGCATTCCGGCGAAGATCAATTTGATCCCGTTCAACCCGTGGCCGGGCACAAAGTACGAGTGTTCGGACTGGGAACAGATCGAAAAGTTCTCCGAATATATCTTCAATGCCGGCTATTCATCGCCGGTGCGCACGCCGCGCGGCCGCGACATCCTCGCCGCCTGCGGCCAGTTGAAATCGGAGACCGAAAAACTCTCCGCGCGCGAGCGCCAGGCGCTCCGCGCCATGGCGATGACGGATTGAGATGAATTATGCGCTGCATGCACTCCGTCATTGCGAGCGAAGCGAAGCAATCCATTTCTCCGCCTGCTGAGAAATGGATTGCTTCGTCGCTTCGCTGTTCGCAATGACGAGGTGTCCATGTCCCTGATCGGCCGCCTCTTCGTCGTCTTCTTCGCGTTCCTGGCCGCCTGCCTGGTGGCGGGGATGATCGTGGTCGGTGCGGTGCTGTATCCGGAGTTCAGCGACCTCGACACCGGAATGATCGACGAGAGCGCGATCAATGTCGTGCTCGGCTTCGGCTTCATCTTTCTCTCCGGCTTCGCGCTGCTGCCGGCGCTGGTCGTGGTGCTGATTACCGAGGCATTTTATGTCCGCCGCGTGCTCGCCTACGCGGTCGGCGGCGCGGTCGTCGGTGCCGCCTGCTATCTCGGGCTTGTTCCCTTCGATCCGGACACGCTGAAATTCGACGGCATCGTGCGTCGCCACCTCGAAATCATGACGGGCGCGGGCATCGTCGCAGGCCTCGTCTACTGGCTGATCGCCGGC
>DAIMKE010000451.1:0-5568 GCA_036721875.1 Bradyrhizobium sp.
TGATCTCGTTCAGCGACTTGCGGCCGAAGTTCGGGGTGCGGAGCATTTCCGCTTCCGACTTCTGCACGAGGTCGCCGATGTAGACGATGTTGTCGTTCTTCAGGCAGTTCGCCGAACGCACCGAAAGTTCGAGCTCGTCGACCTTCTTGAGGAACGCCGGGTTGAACGCGAGATCGGGGATGATCTCCTGCGCCACTTCCTTGCGCGGCTCCTCGAAGTTCACGAACACGTTGAGCTGATCCTGCAGAATGCGGGCGGCATAGGCCACCGCGTCTTCCGGCGTGATCGCGCCGTTGGTCTCGATCGTCATGGTCAGCTTGTCGTAGTCGAGGATCTGGCCCTCGCGGGTGTTCTCGACCTTGTAGGAGACCTTGCGCACGGGCGAGAACAGGCTGTCGACCGGGATCAGGCCGATCGGCGCGTCCTCGGGCCGGTTGCGCTCGGCGGCGACGTAACCCTTGCCGGAAGCGACGGTGAACTCCATGCGGATTTCCGCGCCCTCGTCCAGCGTGCAGATCTGCAGGTCCGGATTGAGCACGACGACATCGCCGACGGTCTGGATGTCACCGGCGGTGACAGCGCCCGGACCGGACTTCTTCACGACCATGCGCTTGGGGCCATCGCCCTGCATCTTGATCGCGATGTCCTTGATGTTGAGCACGATGTCGGTGACGTCCTCGCGAACGCCCGCGATCGAGGAGAACTCGTGCAGCACGCCGTCGATGTGCACCGACTGCACCGCCGCGCCTTGCAGCGACGACAGCAGGATGCGGCGCAGCGCGTTGCCGAGCGTCTGGCCGAAACCGCGCTCGAGCGGTTCGGCGACGACGGTCGCAAACCGGGTCGCGTCGGTGCCGGGCGTTATCTGCAGCTTGTTCGGTCGAATAAGTTCTTGCCAATTTTTCTGGATCGTCACTTTGTCACCCCTTCGGGTCCATAGACCGGCCAGTCGATCTGCCTTCAGGTCACTGGCGTTGGAGATCGCGGATCAGTCCGCGCCGTCAAATTCCAAAAACAATCGCGAGACAGCCGAGCCGTCCCGCGACCAAACATCAAACCCGCCGGCGCTTGCGCGGACGGCAGCCATTATGCGGGATCGTCGTCACGTCACGGATCGATGTGACGGTGAAGCCCGCCGCCTGCAGCGCGCGAAGCGCCGATTCACGGCCCGAGCCGGGGCCAGCGACTTCCACTTCCAGCGTGCGCATGCCGTGTTCCTGCGCCTTCTTGGAAACGTCTTCGGCCGCGACCTGCGCGGCATAGGGGGTCGACTTGCGCGAGCCCTTGAAGCCCATCGTGCCGGCCGACGACCAGGCAATGGTGTTGCCCTGCGCGTCGGTGATGGTGATGGTCGTGTTGTTGAAGGACGAATTCACGTGCGCGATGCCGGATGCGATGTTCTTGCGTTCGCGGCGGCGTACGCGGGTGGCTTCCTTGCCCATTAGCTCAAAACCTTTCCTGTGATCTCAAACGCCGCCGTAGTGCCAGCGGCTACACCTCAAAAGGCGAGTAGCGAATGGCGAGTAGCGAATAGATTACTATTCGCCATTCCCTATTCGCTATTCGCCAAACTTACTTCTTCTTGCCGGCGATCGACTTCGCCGGGCCCTTGCGCGTGCGCGCATTGGTGTGGGTGCGCTGGCCGCGCACCGGCAGGCCGCGACGATGACGGAGCCCGCGATAGCAGCCGAGGTCCATCAGACGCTTGATGTTGATGCCGGTCTCGCGGCGAAGGTCGCCCTCGACCAGATAGTCGCGATCGATGACTTCGCGGATCTGCAGCACTTCCTGGTCGCTCAGCTGGCTGACGCGACGATCCACGGGGATCTTCACCTTTTCGATGATCTCGGCCGCGTTCTTCTGGCCGATGCCATGGATGTACTGGAGCGCGATCAGCACGCGCTTGTTGGTCGGAATATTCACGCCGGCAATACGGGCCACGGACTTCTCTCCTGTCGCCGATCCCTCATGGACCGGATCATGTTCATTGCTAACTCGGGCAGGTGTCCGCAAACGCGAACACGACGCCCTTCCCCTCATCTTCTTCGGGGCCCGGCATCGTCATAAAACTATCCGACTTGGATGCGGGGCTTATTAAAGGACTCACCTCGGTTTCGTCAACCGTCTCTATCGTTTAGCTCGCTTTTTCGTGACCTTTTTCGAGGCCTTGCCGACGGCTTTTTTTGCCGTCTTCCTGGCCTTTGCGACCTTCCCGCCCCGGGCCGCAGAAGCGGCCTTCCGGCCCGTCTTCCCGCTTGCCTTCTTGACACCCTTGGAAGCCGCTTTCCCGGCCTTACGGGCGGCTTTCGGGGCCTTCCGGGCCGTTTTGGTGGCCTTTTTGCCCGCCGGTCGGGCAGTCTTCCGGGTGGCCTTCGTGGCCTTCCTGGCGGGCGCGGCGGCCTTGGCGCCACCCTTGGGTTCCGTCGCCCCGATCGCGGAGAGGATGCGGTTAATCTCGCGGGTGACGTGCTCGATGGTCATCATGCCGTCGACCGTGAGCAACTTGCGCCGCTCGGAATAGTAGTGAATCAGCGGCTCCGTCAACGTGCGGTAGTTTGCCAGCCGCTTCGACAGCACTTCCGGGGTATCGTCGATTCGGACTTCCTCGCCGCGGGCCCGCATCTCGGCGACGCGCGTCTCGACCCGATCCAGCAGCGCGCTCTCGTTGACGCGCAGTTCGACCACGGCGTCGAGCTTGATGTGCTTCCTTTTCAGGAGTTCATCGAGCGCAGCCGCCTGCGGCACCGTGCGCGGAAAGCCGTCGAGAATGAAGCCGTTCTTCATGTCGGGCTGGTCGAGGCGATCGGAGATGATGCCGATCACGATCTCGTCCGGCACCAGCGAGCCGCTGGCCATGAGATCCTTGGCCTGCAGGCCGACTGGCGTTTCGGCTGCAACCGCCGCACGCAGCATCTCGCCCGTCGAGAGCTGGACGATGCCGTACTTCTGGACCAGCCGCTGCGCCTGGGTCCCCTTGCCCGCGCCCGGCGGACCCAAAAGGATCAATCTCATGACTTTTCGCCCCCCGGCTTGGTGAGCGAGTATCCGCACACCCTGTTATTGATTTCAGGCCGCAGCCTCCCCGCCGGTCAGCGGCGGCGGCCCCTGAGCTTGGATTTCCTGATCAGCCCCTCATACTGATGGGCCAGCAGATAGCCTTGAACCTGCGCCACCGTATCCATCGTGACGCTGACCACGATCAGAAGCGAGGTGCCGCCGAAGTAGAATGGCACCGAGGCGTAGGAGATCAGAATTTCGGGAATCAGACACACGATCGCCAGGTAGACCGCACCCAGCACCGTGACGCGCGACAGCACGTAGTCGATATATTCGGCGGTGCGCTCGCCCGGGCGGATGCCGGGGATGAAGCCGCCATGCTTCTTCAGGTTGTCGGCCGTCTCGGTCGGATTGAACACGATCGCGGTATAGAAGAACGCGAAGAACACGATCAACGACAGATAGAGCACCAGGAACAGCGGACGGCCGTGGCTGAGCTGCGTGTTGAGCCACTGGAACCATTCAGGCCCTGTGCCAGCGTTGAAGTTCGCAACGGTGGCCGGCAGCAGCAGCAAAGACGAGGCGAAAATCGGCGGGATCACGCCCGAAGTGTTGAGTTTGAGCGGCAGATGCGAGGACTGGCCCTCGAACATCTTGTTGCCGACCTGGCGCTTTGGATACTGGATCAGGAGCCGCCGCTGCGCACGCTCCATGAACACGATGAAGGCGATCACGGCGACCGCCATCACGATCACGATCAGGATCAGGCCGGTGGAGAGCGCGCCCTGGCGTCCCAGTTCCAGCATGTTGGCGAGCGCCGAAGGCAGCTCGGCGACGATGCCGGCAAGAATGATCAGCGAAATGCCGTTGCCGATGCCGCGCGAGGTGATCTGCTCGCCGAGCCACATCAGGAACATGGTGCCGCCGGTCAGCGTGACCGTGGTCGAAATCAGGAAGAACATCCCGGGCTCGCTCACGACGTTGCCGGCGCCCTGCAGGCCGACCGCGATGCCATAGGCCTGGAACGTGGCCAGGATCACCGTGAGATAGCGGGTGTACTGGTTCAGCGTCTTGCGGCCTGCCTCGCCTTCCTTTTTCAGCGCTTCGAGCTTGGGCGAAACCGTGGTCAGGAGCTGGATGATGATCGATGCCGAGATGTACGGCATGATGTTCAGCGCGAAGATCGCCATGCGGTTGATGCCGCCGCCGGCGAACATGTTGAACATGCCGAGGATGCCGCCGGCCTGCGACTTGAACACCTGCTCCCAGATTGCGGGATCGATGCCGGGCAGCGGGATGTAGGTGCCGAGCCGATAAACAAGCAGCGCACCCAGCGTGAACCAGATGCGCTTCTTCAGTTCGTCGGCCTTGGCCAAAGCGCCGAAATTGAGGTTTGCCGCAAGTTGTTCTGCTGCTGAGACCATGTTCAGGCTTTCTCCCGCCGCCCCTCAGGCCGACGCCCCTGGCGGGACGATCGGCAGACGCCGGACATTATTTGGTGCTCGGCTTCGATAAGTCCATCGTTCCATCGTGCGGATTGCCCGCGACAAAACGGGCAATGACGCAGATGTTACGCCGCCTCGCCTTCTTCGTTCTTGGCCGGAGCCAGGATCTTCACCGTGCCGCCGGCCTTCTCGACCGCCGCGACCGCGGATTTGGAGGCGCCGTGCACCTCGATTGCGAGCTTGGCCTTCAGTTCGCCGCGGCCGAGCAGCCGCAGGCCGTCCTTGGCGCGGCGGATCACGCCGGCCTTCACCAGCGATTCCACGGTGACGGTTTCCTTGACATCGACCAGCTTGGCGTCGACCGCCTGCTGCAGACGGTCGAGGTTGATCTCGGCGAAGTCGAGCCGGAAGATGTTGTTGAAGCCGCGCTTCGGCAGGCGCCGATGCAGCGGCATCTGGCCGCCCTCGAAGCCCTTGATGCGTACGCCCGAACGCGCGGTCTGGCCCTTGCCACCGCGACCCGACGTCTTGCCCTTGCCTGAACCGATGCCACGGCCGACACGCATCCGCTTCTTGCGCGAGCCGGCGTTGTCGGCGATATCGCTGAGCTTCATCGCCCTGTCTCCTTGTTTGACTTACTTCTCGCCGACGACGCGGACGAGATGCTGGACCTTGCTGATCATGCCGCGAACCTCAGGCGTATCCTGAAGCTCGGCAACCCGGCCGATCTTGTTGAGCTTGAGGCCGATCAGCGTCGAACGCTGCGAGTGGTGGCGGCGGATTGCGCTGCCGGTCTGCTCGACCTTGATCGTCTTTGCGGCCTTGGCCATCGTCTTAACTCCAAATAGCGCCAAACAGATCGCGCCGGTTATTCAGCCACCAGTTCGGCATCGCCGCCGACGCGGCGCGACTGCAGCGTCGACACCTTGATGTTGCGGCGTGCCGCCACCGAACGCGGCGAATCCTGATGCTTCAGCGCGTCGAAGGTGGCGCGAACCATGTTGTACGGGTTCGACGAACCGATCGACTTCGCCACCACGTCCTGGACGCCGAGCGTCTCGAACACGGCGCGCATCGGGCCGCCGGCGATGATGCCGGTGCCGGCCGGAGCGGCACGCAGGTAGAC
>DAIMKE010000452.1:0-4434 GCA_036721875.1 Bradyrhizobium sp.
ACACCATCTCGGCCGACACGCTTTCCGAAGGGCTGATTGCCGCATCGATACGTTACGAGTTCATCCGGCTCGGCCAGCTCTCGGATGCCGACCTGCTCGCCGCCGCGGCCAACGGCACGCATGCGCATTCGCTGCGCTCGATCGACGCCGTCTCGATTTCGGCCGCCTACGGTATCACCAACGACTTCACGGTTGCCGTTCGCGCAGGCGGGGTCCGGCGCTCGGGCATCAGCGAACCCGCCGAGGACATGCTGAGCGGCGGCCACATGGGCATGATGAATGCAGGCGACATGAACAGCCTGATGAGCCTCGACGGTATCAACCGGCGCGGCAATTCGGCGGGCTTCGGCGACGTGACCATGCTCGGGCAATATCGCTTCCACAACAACGCGCAGACGGGAACGTCGGCCGCCGTATTGTTCGGCTTCAAGGCGCCCACCGGCAGCACCAACCAGCGTGACGCCGCCGGACAACTGTTCCAGGCGGAATTTCAGCCGGGCTCGGGCTCGTGGGACGGTCTGTTCGGCGCCGCCTTCACCAAGCGCACCGGCCGCTGGTCGTTCGACGTGAGCGGCCTCTATTACCTGATCACCAAGGGCACCCAGGACACCAATCTCGGCGATCGTCTTCTGTTCGGCACCGCGGTGTCATATCGCCTGGTCGGCGCCACCGGCTCGGCAAAGGAGATCGAGCTGCACGAATATTGTATGCAGCCCAAAAACCAGACCCAGGAACATTGCCTCTATCATGCCAATCACGACCACAGCGACATGAAGAAGACGCCGTACACGCTCGACCTCGTGCTCGAACTCAATGGTGAGTGGCACGACAAGCAGCGCATCGCCGGCATTGCCGATCCCAATTCCGGCGGCACCACGGTCTATCTCTCGCCCGGCGTTCGCATGGGCGTCGACCGCTTCTCGGGCTTCGTGTCCTTTGGCGTGCCGGTCATCAATCAGCACAACGGCGTCCAGTCCAAGCCCGACTATCGCATCCTCACCGGGATCGGCGCGCGGCTCAATTGAGCAGCGTGAAGGTCGTATTGACCTGCGTCAAACGGCACCAAGCCCGGGACTGCTAGTAGGAGCTATCCGAAAGCTGCGGGCGAGGGCATGACATGATCACCGGATGCCTCAAGTGGTTGACGATTGCCGGCCTTGCCGCCGGGTTTGCCGGTGCGGCGGAGGCTCAACCTTCTGACATCGGCAGGTCGGAATTTCTGTCCTCGTGCGCGAGCTGTCATGGTGCGGACGGAAAGGGCAAGGGGCCTGTCGGCGAGCAGCTCAAGGTACCACCTTCCGATTTGACGATCCTGGCAAAGAACAACAACGGGGTCTTTCCCACGAACGCCGTCTACGAAACCATCTATGGCTCGAAAACAGTTCCCGCCCACGGCACGCGCGAGATGCCGATCTGGGGAGAACGATTCAACCCCATCATCAACCTGCCTCACGCCGTCGATCCGTTTTATTGGAAGCTGGCCGGGCCGGAGTACAGCCCGGAGGTTGTCGTGCGAACACGCATCCTCGCGGTCATCGATTATCTGAATCGCATTCAGCAGAAGTAGAAGACGAGCGTGCGGCGTGCTTGTCGCGGCTCACCATCTGCCCTGTTGCATCGGATAGCCCTGCTGCATCGGGTACCCTTGTTGCGTCGGATAACCCTGCTGCTGTTGGTAACCCCGTTGCGTCGGGTAATAAGTCTGGCCGCCGCGCTGGCGCATGTTGCCGGGCTGGACATTCCCGCCGGGCTGGAAAAAGAAGCCGAAACCATCGCCGCCCCAGGTACTGCCTTCCGCCATCATGTCGACGGGGGGCGTAGGTTTGCGGGTGATGAAGCCCCCCTGGGGCTGGTCGCTCAGTACCGTGACGAACTCGGTGCGATAGTTGGTCTCGCGGCTCAACGGCTCATCAGAGATCACGATTGAGGATCGCGGCAGGGCGGTCGGCGCGACGCGGTCGAGCACGTCTTGTGGGATAGTGATACGGTCGAGCGCGCCCCTCGCATCGTCTCCGCTGTCGATCGTGACCGCGCTCCAGCGCAGGCCTGTGTCGTTGCGCGCCATTGCCGTGAACACGTGCGTGCCGATCTTCCTGCCGGGGTCGCGGATCGTGACCGGGACCTCGATCGACGTATCGAACACTTCGCCGCCGCCGTCCGGCGCCGGCTTGTGCGTGTTGCGCCGCACGTAGAGCTTCTGCGTCGCGCGGCTGATGTAGATCGAGACCGGCTCGAGCGCGAGTTTTGCCTCGCGCGCAGCCTTGGCCAGGTCGGCCTTGTTCTTTTCGGCTGCCTTGGCGGTGTCCTTTGCGGCCGCCGCGGCGTCGAGCTTCGATTTCGCGTCGGCCCTGGCGGTGTCGAGGTCCATCGCAGCCTGGGCGGCCGCTGGCGCGGCCTTCTGTTTCCGCTCTTCGGCCTGCGCCCTTGCCGCGTCGGTCTTTGCGGCGGCGAGCGCCTTTTCGGCGGACGCAAGCTCGGCATCGGCTTTCTTTTTGAGCCCTTCAAGTTTGCGCAGCGACGCCGCGAGCGATGCGGCCTCGCGCGCCGTGGTCGCGGCGGCCTTCTTCGCCTCGTCGGCGGCCTTGACGGCGTCGGCGGCCTCCCGGGCCAGCGACTCGGGACGCGATGGCGCTGCTGCGACGGCCTCCGCTTTCGGCATGATCAGGGCTGGGTGGGAAATCTCGACCGGAGCGGTGTCGTTCGGCGAGATGATCACGCGCATGCCGATCCGCGTCCTGTCGAATACCTTCTCCGCAAAGCCGAACGGCATCCGAATACAGCCGTGCGAGGCCGCATAGCCGGGCAACGGCCCACCGTGCATCGCGATACCGTTCCAGGTGATGCGTTGCATGTTCGGCATCTCGGCATCGTCGTAAAGCGAGGAGCGGTGGTCCTTGTTCTTCTCGAGGATGGCGAAGACGCCGGCCGGCGTCTCGCGTCCCGTGGTGCCGGTCGACACCGGAGCGCGCGCAATCCAGCCGTCGGCGTCGTAGAAGGTGACGTGCTGGGTCTTGATCGACACGATCGCCATGATCGGCTCGCCCGCCTCGCGCGGCGCTATCGTCTCGACCGCTGACGCAGGGCGCGCAGCCTGCCGCGCCGTCGCGGTGGTCAATGCCGTAAGCAGCACCGCCGCTGTCAGCGTCACCATGGCGGGAGGCCCCCAACGTCGCACCGTCACGGTGGACTGCGCCATCGCCAATCGACTTGCCATGCCTATTCCCCGGTGAATCGCTGTTTGCGCCGGCATCTTAAGTGCCAGATTGTGCTTCTCGAAGCTACCAATCGCTGCCGGCACCATTCACGCCGCCAATCGTCGCAGGGGAACTATCGGCGCGATGGGGCACCTTGGGCATCTCTGAGAATCCAGTGGAACCGGGCCTGTTCAGCCTTGATGTCCGCGAACTTGATCGCCTTCGTCCACTTTTCGGCGGCTTCCGAGACAATCGTCTCGAATTCCGCAAAGGGCCCCGATTGCACAAACTTTCGATCGTGACGACGGACTTGCCCGCGAGGTCGCCTTGCGATTGGAAAATGGAGCGAGACTACCCCTGCGGCGTCACCGAGATCCGGGCGCAGTCGGGGCGGCCCATCAGGACGCAATCCTGCGTTTTGCGGAGATCGGCGATGCTGACCGCCAGCCAGATGCCGATTGCGGTCAGCGCCACGGTAAACGCGAGCGCCGCGACATTGGCGAGCATGCGAGGACGGAAGTCGTCGGGCTCGTCGCGCGGCCGTTCGTAGCGCGACAGGTCGGCCGCCATGTGCTGGCTGTTCGCCGGGTCGGGTTCTTCCCGCCCGCCGGGTGGCTGGGCCGAGGTGCGCGGCCGGAACTTGAGCACCACGTGCTCGGAATCCGTGACAATGGGCCGCTGGGTTTTCAAGGCTGTCGTCCGACGCAAATCCTGCAACTTACTTAGCACGCTGGCAGCGCTTCCAACATCAAAACCTGCTTCGCGCGAAGCACCGATCAGCCCTGCAGCAACTCATGGAACCGGCGGCCGGTATCGCCGCCACGCCGGTCATTCGTCCAGGAAAGCGGCCGGCCGTTCCGGCGCCGCCTCGTCCTTGCCGCCAAGTTTCCTGTGCAGCCAATGTTCGAGCCTGTTGCCGACGGTCAGGACCGCGAAGGTCATGACCAATGCGATAGTGACCAATCGCCATTGTCCGAGGCCGCATACGATGCCGATGCAGGCCGCGAGCCAGGTGCAGGCGGCACTGGTGAGCCCGCGAACCCTGAAATGCCGGGCCGCGTGCACGATGACGCCAGCGCCGAGAAAGCCGATCCCGGTCAGGATCCCCTGGATCACCCGGCTGCCCGCGTCGGAAATGATCCTGGTGTCGTCCGAATGGACCATCACCAGCAGCATCGCCGTCGCGAGGCTGACCAATGACAGCGTCTTTAGCCCAATCGGCTTGCCGTGCAGGTCGCGG
>DAIMKE010000452.1:4458-5551 GCA_036721875.1 Bradyrhizobium sp.
CCCGCCAGCGTGGCCACGCCAAGACGCAATATGATCTCGGTCCAGTCCAGCAAGGCGATCGTCTCCGGGCCCGGCTCAGCCCTGCTTCGGCAACCGTCCCATCATGTAGAACTCGTCATTCGGGCGCATCGACGTGATGTTGGCCATCCGGTTCGACAGGGCAAAGAAAGCCGCGATCGCGGCGATGTCCCAGATGTCGTCGTCGCTGAAGCCGTGGCTCGCGATCTCGGCGAAGTCGGCCTCGGAGACCTTGTTCGCCTCCTGGCTCACCTTCATGGCGAAGTCGAGCATGGCGCGCTGGCGCGGCGTGATATCCGCCTTGCGGTAATTGACGGCGATCTGGTCGGCGATTTGCGGATTTTTCGCCCGGATGCGCAGGATCGCGCCATGCGCGATCACGCAATAGTGGCATTGATTGGCGCTCGAGGTCGCCACCACGATCATCTCGCGCTCGGCCTTGGTCAGGCCGCTGTCCTTTTCCATCAACGCGTCGTGATAGGCAAAGAAGGCGCGAAACTCGTCGGGACGGTAGGCCAGCGAGAGGAAGACGTTCGGAACGAAGCCGGACTTCTCCTGCACCGCCAGGATCCGGGTCCGGATGTCATCCGGCAGCTTGTCGATCGGGGGCGCTGGAAATCGCTGGGCGGCGGGCTTGGCTGCAGGCTTGGTCATGAAAGGGTTCCGGCTGGGGGCCGCGCGATGCGGCGTTGCCGGAACCATATCTGGTTTTCGGGCGAAGTGGATACCGGCCGGCGCGAACAAATCGCGCGCGGCCGGGGGGCGGCTCAGCGCAGCGGCTTCTTCAACAGCGAGAAGCGATCGGGATCGTGCCCCATCGAAGGCTGCAGCATCGGCGCTTCCACCGGCGTCATGACGCGCGAGGCGGGGCGATCGCCGCCGCCGGCACCGGGATCGTTGGGCACATCGCGATGCGAGGTGGCGCCGCGCCAGCGGTCCAGCACGGCGGAGACGAAATGCATGTCGTGGCCGGCGGTAACCGACGGCACGGACGCGATAGTGGCTTCGCTGCGCGGAAGCTGGTGGACCGGAACCTCCTTGAAGCGCAGGCGGGTCGGCAGCGCCACGCCTTCGC
>DAIMKE010000453.1:0-5524 GCA_036721875.1 Bradyrhizobium sp.
GCCGGACGGCGTGTTCCTCAGCAACGGCCCGGGCGATCCGGCTGCGACCGGCAAATATGCCGTGCCCGTGATCCAGCAGGTGATCTCGTCGGGCACGCCGACGTTCGGCATCTGCCTCGGCCACCAGATGCTGGGTCTGGCCGTCGGCGCCAAGACCATGAAGATGCATCAGGGTCATCACGGCGCCAATCACCCGGTCAAGGACGAAACCACTGGCAAGGTGGAGATCACGTCGATGAACCACGGCTTTGCCGTGGACCAGGCGACGCTGCCAGAGGGCGCGACGCAGACCCACATTTCGCTGTTCGACGGCTCCAATTGCGGCATCGAGCTCAAGGGCAAGCCGGTGTTCTCGGTGCAGTACCACCCGGAAGCATCGCCTGGCCCGCGCGACTCGCACTATCTGTTCAAGCGGTTCGCGGACCTGATGCGGGCGAACAAGCGGGCGTAGAGGCCTTCAACCGGACGCCCCATGGACGATAGCGCGGCCCCCCCCAAGATCGAATACGGCGTGACGCCGACGCAGGTGATGGCGTCGATGTCGGGGCTCGACTTCGTCCGCGGCATCTTCGAGGGCAAGCTCCCCTCGCCGCCGATCATGCAGACCGTGGAGCCGTTCGATTCGACCGCCGAGAAAGGCCACGTCGTGTTCCACAGCGTGCCTGGATTCCGGCACTACAACCCGATCGGCTCGGTGCATGGCGGCTACGCGGCGATCCTGCTGGACTCCGCGATGGGGCTCGCCGTTCAGACCACGCTTCCGGCCGGCACCGGCTACACCACGCTCGAATTCAAGATCTCCTTCATCAGGGGCATGAGCCAGGATTCCGGCCCGGTACGAACCGAGGGCAAGACGCTCAATGTCGGCCGCCGCGCCGCCACGGCGGAGGCGCGCATCACCGACGCCAACGGCCGCCTGCTCGCGCATGCCACCACGACCTGCCTGGTTTTCGAGATCCCAAAGGGAACGTGAGCGGCGGAAGAAGGTTTGAAGTGATACTGGAGTAGGATGGGTAGAGCGGAGCGAAACCCATCAATGCATTTGTGCGGAGAGATGATGGGTTTCGCTCCGCTCTACCCATCCTACGACTTCTACGGGCCCGGAGACCAACCATGTCCGTCGTCAACGCCGACATCGAGCCGCTCACCTTCGTCTTCGCCGACGACGGCCTCGTTCCCAACAACCCGGCTCCGCTTCTGGTCTACAAGAACGCGGTGGACGTTGCGAACGATCATCCCGAGAAAACCATCGAGGGGCTGTTCGGCGCCAATGGCTGGGGCGCGATGTGGCGCAACGGCGTCTACGACTACCTGCACTACCATTCGACCGTGCATGAAGTGCTCGGCGTCGCGCGCGGGCACGCGCGCGTGCAGTTCGGCGGCGACCACGGCAAGGCGCTCGACATCACTGCCGGCGACGTCGCGATCCTGCCCGCCGGCACCGGCCATCAATTGATCTCGGCGAGTGAAGATTTCTGCGTGGTCGGCGCCTATCCGCCGGGATCGCAGATGGAGATCACGCGTCCGACGCCTGCGAACCATGCGAAAGCGCTGAAGACGATTCCGGAAGTGAAATCGCCGGACACCGATCCGGTACGCGGAGCGCAAGGTCCGTTACTGCGGTTATGGAAACGAGACTGACCCTTCGGTTGAATTTTTTATTTTCATGTACGCTACCGGGCTTGACGCTCTCTACTTCGGGTAGATAGTCGCGCGATCGTTCCTTGATTGCGCGCGTACTTTTCCTTTTCGACATTAGGTATTTTTTGATGGAGGGTTCCCATGTTCACGAACCAATGTCGCTGCATCAACTGCATTACTCCGCCCCACATCCTCAACAAGCTGCTCGATAATCCGGACAAGAAAATTCGCGACGCAGCGTTGCAAACACTGCTGACGACCTCACGCCTGCGCGGTGAGCGAGCTGTAAGGGGCATGATTACGCCCGCCGTAGCGGCTTCGGCACACGGCCGACGCACGGTCTTCGACTGCGCCAACGGCACCAATCTTTCTTCGGCAGCAATCGAACGCACCGAGGATGGCCCCGCCTCGGCGGACGAGTCGGTAAACCGCGCATTCGAAGGCCTCGGACGCACCCGCGAGTTCTACAAGGACGTGTTCGATCGGGACTCGCTGGACGGACAAGGCATGCGCCTGAACGGCTACGTTCACTACGATGGCGACTACAACAACGCCTTCTGGGACGGCAGCCAGATGGTATTCGGCGACGGCGACGGCTTGCTGTTCACCGACTTCACCAAATCGCTCGACGTCATCGCCCACGAACTGACGCACGGTGTCACCGAGTTCACGGCCGGACTGGAATATGAAAATCAGTCAGGCGCGCTGAACGAGTCGATGTCCGACGTCTTCGGCTCGCTGGTCAAACAATGGGCGCGCAAGGAAACCGCCGACCAGGCCGACTGGCTGATCGGCGCGGAGATTTTCACGCCTGAAATCGACGCGGATGCGCTGCGGTCGATGAAAGCGCCAGGCAAGGCCTACAACAATGCGGAGTTCGGACGGGATCCACAACCCGACCACATGAGCAAGTTTGTGCAGTTGCCCAACACCCGACAGGGCGATTGGGGCGGCGTGCATATCAATTCCGGAATTCCGAACAGGGCGTTCTATCTCACGGCAGTCGGGATCGGCGGATGCGCCTGGGAAGCGCCTGGACACATCTGGTACGCTGCGCTTCAGGCATCGACGCGATTGATGCAATTCCAGGAATTCGCCGACATGACGCACGTCAAGGCAGGCCAGCTCTACGGGTCGCAGAGCGCGGAGCAGCAGGCCGTGGTGTCCGCCTGGAAAGAGGTCGGCATCCGCATCAGCGGCGCCCAGACATTGGCTGCGACGACCAGCCGGATGCGCTACCAACCGGCCGCAGCAGCCGGAAATGGACGTCACGACGAGTCGGCGGAAGTAATGCGGAAGATCGAGCAGCTCTCGAGCCAGCTATCGAAGCTGTCGAAGGAGGTCGCCGGCCTGAGGTCCAAACCGCATTAGCTGCGGCGGGATGCTAGCCTTGCCTCGCTCCTGACCGCCGATAAAGTAGCGACCATGAAGGTGACGCTTTCCAAACATGGCGGTCAGGCGGCGGGCATCTATCTGCAGCGCCCGCCCCAGGTCGTGGATTCCGCGGCTTTGGATGATGCGGAGGCTGCCGAGCTCAAGCGGCTTGCGGCGGCGGCCTTATCCGCCGCGGCGCCCGCGCGCTCGGGGCGAGCGCGGGATGAAATGAGCTATACGATCACCATCGAGGATGACGGGCGCGAAACCGAGTTGTCGCAGTCCGACACGGCAATGTCAGTCGAATTTGGCAGGCTGCTGGCATGGCTGCAGCGTCATTCCCGCAAATAGAGCTGCACTATTCTTTCAGCCATTCAGCGACGACTAGCGACCTGCAGGCTCGAATCGGCCGAAGCGTCCGGCGCGGGCTCGCTCGAGGAAACGCGCATTTCCGCGACCCGGGCGGCAAAAAGCCCGATCACGAGATTGGTCCGCTCGATCTCCAGCCTGTCGCGGATCGGCCCGTTAGCCGTCGCGCAAACTGCCTTGATGCATTCGAGCGTGCGGGACAGGGAGTCGACCACCGCCGATATCGATGCGACGGAGGGCGGCTGCGTCGCCTGCGATCTCACTGCTCGAGACGCCGCGTCGCGGAATTCGATGATCTTCTGCATCGCTGGATTCCACCTTGAACGGCCAGCGCCAGACGGCCACCGGCATCCGATAATACCGTCGGACGGCTTCCAACATACCGACCGTCCTGCGCACGCTCGCTTAAATTGACTATCGGAATCTCGCAACCAGGCTGTTTACGCGCGCGGCTTTTCCGCGCATCCTTGTCAGCTCTGATGTCTTTCCAGTGATCTCGCCACCGCGAGCGGCCAGTCCAGTACACTGATTTGCATCAAGGGATGCCCGCAATCGACGACAGAAAATTGCGGCGGCGGCTAGGAGAATTCAGCGAAGTCTCAAATCAACAATCACAACCAGACGAGGAGGTTCGACATGTTTCGAGGAATCCTGCCACTGGCATTGTCTCTCTGCGTTGGCGCGGCGGCATCACCCGCGGCGCTGGCCCAGGGGACCGCACCTGGAATTACCCAGGAAGAGGCGCATGCCATCGCAGTGGACGCCTACGTCTATTTCTACCCCATCATGTCGATGGATTTGTCCCGCAAGCAATTTACCAATGTCGAGCAGGGCAAGGAGCCTTTCAAAGGCCCGATGAACACGTTCGTCAACGTGCCCGAATACCCGCCGGCAGACTTCAAGGGTGTCGTGCGCTCGAACTTCGACACACTGTATTCCGCCTCGTGGCTGGACATGACCAAAGAGCCCGTCGTCATCTCGGTTCCGGATACCGATGGACGCTACTATCTGCTGCCGATGCTCGACATGTGGACCGACGTGTTTGCCTCGCCAGGCTGGCGAACGACGGGCACCAAGGCGGGGACTTTTCTGATCACGCCGCCCGGCTGGAGGCCGGATCTGCGCGAAAGATTTGCCGAGGAGCTCAAGCTCCCCAAGGAAACGCAGCGGATCGAGGCGCCGACGCCTTACGTCTGGGTCATCGGTCGCACCAAGACGGACGGACCGGCGGACTACGCTGCGGTTCACAAGATCCAGGCCGGCTACAAGGTCGCCCCGCTTTCGGAATTCGGCAAGACGCCGAAGCCGATGGAGGTCAAGATTGATCCGAGCGTCGACATGAAGACGCCGCCGAAGACCCAGGTCGATACCATGACGGCGGGCGTCTATTTCGCCTATGCCGCAGAGCTGCTCAAGCTTCACCCGCCGCATGTCACCGACCAGCCGATCATTGCGCGAATGAGGAAGATCGGCATCGAGCCGGGCAAGAGCTTCGATATCGGCAAGCTGGATCCGGTCTTGCAGCGGGCGCTGGAAACCGCGCCGCAGGACGCGCAGAAACTGATGGCCTGGAAGCTGCCGACGCTGGCACGGGTTGCCAACGGCTGGGGAATGAACACCGACACGATGGGCGTGTACGGCAATTATTACCTGAAGCGTGCCATTGTTGCGCAGCAAGGTCTGGGCGCGAATGTGGTCGAGGACGCCATCTATCCGCTCAATCTCGCCGATGAATCCGGCAAGCCGCTCGATGGAGCCAGCAAATATACCATCACGTTCGAAAAGAGTGCCACGCCGCCTGTCCATGCGTTCTGGTCGATCACGCTCTACGATGAGGCCGGATTCCAGGTCGGCAACACGCTGAACCGTTTTGCTGTCTCCAGCTGGATGCCGTTCAAATACAACGCGGATGGTTCGCTAGATCTTTATTTCCAGAACGCCAGCCCCGGCAAGGAACTCGAAGCCAACTGGCTTCCCGCGCCGAAAGGCCCGTTCAACCTGACGATGCGGCTATATGCGCCGAAGTCGGAAGCGCTGACCGGCAAATGGAATCCGCCACCGGTCGTCAAGACGCAGACAACGGTCGGCATTTCGGCCCAATGAACCAACGGCACGCCGGCGCTTCGGCGCCGGCGTTGAC
>DAIMKE010000454.1:0-5523 GCA_036721875.1 Bradyrhizobium sp.
CCCGGTCGAGCAGATCGGCTACGGCCTCGGCTTCCGCGATCCGGCGTACTTCAACCGCTTCTTCCGCAAGTACCGCGGCGCGTCGCCGGGGAACTATCGCCGGCAGGTAAGGCTGGAGCACGCGCGGAGCGGGCCGTCGTATGCGGCGTGGCCGTGAATTCTGGCGGCGTGCGATTTCATGAGCTCTGCGGGGCTCTCAGATTCTCCGTTCGGGCGAAGAGGGTGTCGCTGACTGCCGATGGCAGCAAATGACCTTGACGGACCTGCCCCAAGCGTAGGCCTGCTAGCGAAGACAGCTGCTGCTTTCAGTGGCGAAGATATTGTTGCTGGTCAGCCGAGACATCAACCGGGCAAATAGCTGAAAAATCGCTACATTTTCGGAAACGGCGATTAGGGCTCCATTTTCGGCGAGCCAGTTCTCCGGATTAGGGGCACTCTTCGGAGCCAGGATCACTTTGGATCGCCTTGCCTAGTCACGGAGTCAATGATGCGTCGTCCTCACTTTATTGCCGAGCATGCCCGAGATGCTCGTGGCCTGTTGGGCCGGCTCATAGCCTTCATCATGGCCCGCGAAACCTGGAGCCAGAATTTGCGTGTGATGGATGCGCTCTGCATCGAGCCGGCCGATCGTATTCTTGACGTGGGATGCGGCCACGGTCGCAGCCTGACGGAATTGGCTGCGCGAGCTCCTCGGGGCCACATCGTCGGGGTGGATCCTTCTGAGCTGATGATCGAGATCGCGGAGCAACGGAACCGCCCCCTAATGAAAGCCGCTCGCGTTGACGTCATCCACTCCGGCGTAGAATCGCTGCTTTTTCCTGATGGCGTATTTGATAAGGCACAGTGCGTCCACGTGCTCTATTTCTGGAAGGATGTCGAGACATCGCTGCGCGAGATCGCTCGCGTGCTGAAGCCGGGTGGGCGTCTGGGATTGCTTTTCCGGACGAACGCAGACCCGAAAGCGATTGCGTCGTTCCCACCGGAAATCTACAGCTTCCCCGCGCTGGCCGACATATCCGCAGCACTCGAACGCGCCGGCATGGACATCCAGCTTGCGGAGGATAGCGCCAACCAGCCTGCTCTTGTGCTGGCGACGAAGCGGTAGGCGAAACGATCAGGCCGCCGCGATCGCGGCCAGGCGTGCGACCACTTGGTTGATTTCGTCGACTGTAGTGTGCCTTCCCAGGCTGAAGCGGATCGCCCCCATTCCGGTCCTCTCGGGCACGCGCATGGCCGCAAGAACCGGTGAGAGCTCGATCTGCCCCGAATGGCACGCCGAGCCTGTCGACGCCGCGACATCGCGTAGCTGGGCCAGGATTTCCGCGCCTATTCTGCCAACGAACGACACGTTGAGTGTGTTGGGCAAGCGACGCGTGGGATGGCCGTTGAGCGCGACGCCTTCACCAAACCTGTCTTGCAGCGCCTGCCATAAACGATCGCGCAGGACCTGGACTTTGTTCATGGGTGCAAGATCCGCGGCCAGTGCACAGGCCGTCCCAAGCCCAACTGCCAGCAGGGCGCTCTCGGTTCCGGCGCGTCGGCCCGATTCATGACCGGCGCCGTGGATCAACGGCTCAAGCTCGAGGCCTCGCCTGACATACAGCGCGCCGACGCCCTTTGGGGCGTAGAGCTTGTGACCGGCGATCGTCAGCATATCGATACCGAGTTCGTCCACCCTGGTCGGGATTTTTCCGACCGATTGCGCCGCGTCGGTGTGAAAGCGGATACCGTGCTGCCGCGCGATCGCGCCGATTTCCGCGATCGGCTGTATGGTGCCGACTTCGTTGTTGGCGTGCATGATGCTGATCAGCCGCGTCTGCGGAGTAATGGCGCGCCGCACCTCCTCTGGATCGATCAAGCCTGTCCGGTCTACCGGGAGATGAGTAACCGAGGCGCCGAACCGCTCGAGAAATCGGCAGGGAGCGAGAACAGCCGGATGCTCGATTGCCGAGGTGATGATGTGCGCGCCGTGGCTGTTGGGCGCGAAGAACGTGCCTTTGATTGCGAGGTTGTTTGCTTCGCTGCCGCCGCTGGTGAACACGATCTCCTCTGGTGCAGCGCCGATCAGCGCGGCGACCTGGCCGCGGGCGCGCTCCAGGGAGGCCTTGGCCGACGTGCTCGCCCAATGCCCGCTCGATGGGTTGCCGAAGGCCTCTTCCAGCAATGGCCGCATGGCCGCCGCGACTGCAGGATCCACCGGCGTGCTGGCGTTGTAGTCGAGATAGATTGGCAGCATGCAGGCTCCTCAGACTGGTCAAAATACCATTACCTTCTCAGCGGAGGCGGTGAGGGTCGCGAGCTCGGCCATGGTGCTGCGTCTGACACCACTGAGTATCTCGGCATCAGTGAGCGCGCGGGCGTCCATGCAGGTGCCGCAAAGCAAGACTTGTCCTTTGCCCGCGAGAACGCCCTTCAGCATGCGCTCGACGTTGTAGTAGCCGTCCGGTGTCTTCTGGCCGGACTTCGCGGCCACTACCGCGTCAGCCATCAAGAAGACCGTCACCGTGATCGCTGGATCGTTCTTGGCGAGAGCGAGAGCGAGGCGCAAACCGTTATAGGTTCGCTCGGTACCGTAGGGCGGATCGTTCAGTATCAGCAGAACCTGCACGGGCGTTTCCTCTTCTGATTAAGCGAGCTTGAGACGGCGCGCCGAGTTATTCGCCGAGAACGCGCCGCCGGTCCTCGAACTCCGCCTTGTCGATCTCGCCGCGGGCAAAGCGCTCCTTGAGGATATCGAGCGGAGTCCGGGAGGACGGCAATTGGTGCGGCGGATACGTCCCTGGCCATGGGCTGCCCAACCAGCGAGCTAAGACAACCGCGAGGGCAACAAGAACCCCGAGAAAGAGGATCATAAACAACGGACCGAAGATCATGGCGTACCATCCTCCGCCCCAGCCCATCATGTGTGGACCCCAACCATAGTAACGTTCGGCGTCTGACTGCGCCTGTGCCTGTGCCCATACCGCCTCCGGTAGGAGGCAGAGAGCAGCGACCGTTTGGATCAAGACTTTCTGCATCGGCTTGCTCCAGCATTGAAGAAAACCAAAATCTACTCTGCCGGTCGGCTCGCGTTTTGCGCGAGGTCAACCGAACTCCGTTCCCGCATGGACACTGCTACGACGACGCCCGAAATGAACGTGAGGGTACGATCGAAACGATTGCCGCCGAAAGTCCAAATCTGTCCGCGATGATGCCGGCCGCCAGCGCGCCAATCGCGTAGCCGAGGTCGCGCCAGAAGCGGTAGACGCTGAGCGAGCGGGCGCGCCAACTCGGATGCGATGCGTCGGAGACGGCGGCGATCAGGCTCGGGTAAACCATGGCCGTGCCAAGTCCCAGAAGCAGGCTGCCGACCAGCCACCATTCGAAATGACTTGTTGCGGCGGTCAGGAATAGACCCGCGGCCTGCACCCACATGCCGGCCACGATCAAGCCCTTGCGGCCCCAACGGTCTGAAAGAGGGCCCGTGGCGATCTGCAGGATGCCCCAAGTGGCCGGATAGACGGCCTTCAATATGCCGATCCGATCGACGTGGAGGCCGAACGAGGCGAAGAACAGCGGGAAGATTCCCCAGCTCATTCCGTCATTGAGATTGTTGATGAGCCCGGCTTGTGACGCGGCAAACAGGTTGCGATCCTTGAACGAGGTGAGAAGAAATATCTCGCGGAAGCTGATCGGCACCGGTTGCTGCGTATGGGCCGCTGTTTCCAGTCGGACGTGCTCCCGTGTATCGTGCACCAGTAGGATCGAGAGCGACGTGCCAAGAATCGCATAGGCAACGCCTAGGTAGATCGGCGCCGGCCGCAGTCCGTACTTCGAGGCCAGATACCCGGTGAGGAAGGCGGTCACACCCACCGCAAGATAGCCTGCGAACTCGTTTAGGCCCACGGCAAGTCCCCGCGACTTCGGCCCGACGAGATCGATTTTCATAATCACCGTCATCGACCAGGCAAGACCCTGGTTGATGCCGAGAAGGGCATTTGCTGCGATGACCCATCCCCAGCTCGGCGCCCACATGATCATGAACGGCACCGGCAGGCCGACGAGCCAGCCGAGGATCAGAACACGTTTGCGTCCCCAGGCGTCGGCGAGCTGGCCGGAGACCAGGTTGGCGCACGCCTTCACGACGCCAAAGCTGACGATGAAGGAAACGACGAGCGTCGTCGAACTGACCTTGAACTCCTCGGAGCCGATCAGCGGCACGACCGTGCGCTCGATTCCGACCATGCCGCCGACGAAGGCGTTGATCAGGACGAGCAAGGCGAACTGCGACCAGTTCTCTTTGAGCCCCAGTCGGACCGGCGAGGCAGTCTGTGGACGGGTTAGAGCTTCGGTCATGAGATCAGGCCGCCGCCGCCGCCGTGCCCGAGTTTGTTGCCCTGATCCGCGCCGCCTCGGGCGGCGCCGGCGGAATCTCGGCGACCATGAACTGGACAAACTCGGCTTCGTCCTCGATCGTGAACGCCTGATTGTGCCGCTTCTCGAAGCCCATCGCGGACGATGGCTTGCCGCTCAGGCGGCGACCGCAGACCGAGCCCGCATATGCGCCCGGCAGCACCTCGACGTAGTCAGGGAGCTCCTTCAGCCTTCGCACGCTCTTGAACAATTGCCTCGCGCCTTCCACCGCGCTCGCAGCAAGTTCGGTGCGGCCGAGATCGCCGACCATGAGCGTGTGTCCGGTAAAGACGAACCAGGGCTCGTTGGCGCGCGTTCGGTCGGTCACAAGAATGCAGATGTGTTCGGGCGTATGACCCGGCGTGTGCATCACCGTCGCCGACACATTGCCGAGGGGAAGGACATCGCCGTCGCGCACGCCCTTGTGGGGAAACGATACATCAGCCTCCGACGAGAGCACGTACTCAGCTCCCGCTGCGGCCGCGAGTGCTCGGCCGGCCGACAGGTGATCGGCATGGACATGGGTGTCGATGACGAAATGGATCCGCGTGCCGGCATTGTCGGCGGCCTGCAGATAGGGCTGAATATCGCCGACCGGATCAACGACCGCCCCGGCGGCTTTGCCGCTGCAGCCGAAAAGGTAAGAAATACCGACTGGATCGCTATGCAAGAACTGGCGGAGAATCATGGACTTGCACTCCCTTGTGAGAAACGCTAGATACATTCAATCAATCTGCTGAATGATATAATGAGGGAGCGCCGTGTCAAGCTCGGGTCCAAAACAGGCGATTTATGAAAATCTTGCCCAGGTGGCGCAGGCACTTGGCCATGCTCACCGGCTTGAGCTCCTGGAGCACCTTGCGCAGGGGATCCGCACCGTCGAGGAACTGTCGGATCGCGCACATCTGACGTTCGCCAATACGTCGCGGCACCTACAGATCCTGAGGCGCGCGCGTCTCGTCGAGACCGAGCGTCGCGGCAAACATATTCTCTATCGTCTCGCCGGCGATGCCGAAGTGATCACGCTAATCAAAGCGCTGGGGCGCGTCGGTGAAAGGAATGTCGCCGAGATCGGCCGTGTTGTGACCGATTACTTCCAGGCCCGTGATGCGCTTGAGCCCGTCTCGCGTG
>DAIMKE010000455.1:0-5517 GCA_036721875.1 Bradyrhizobium sp.
GGCTTGATAAGCTCGTGCGGCGGTCGGCCAGAACTTGCAACATAGATCAAGAAGGTCCGAAACAGCACGTCGGTCAGCCCCTCATTCTCATAGAGAAGCTTCACATCGAACAGATCGCGCGGGTGCTGGCGATCGACCGCCGCATGGAGCTTGCCGCCGAACAAGTCCTCGAAGGCGACGACCTGCAGCTCGGCAAAGCCGAAGGTGTTGGCGACCGCGTCGGTGACCGGCCGCAGTTCTGGAGGATGCACCGTCCCGCGGGCGACTGGCGACGTCTCGATCTTGACCTCGATGTTTCCCTGGCGGACCAGCACGCGTGTGTCATTGTTGCCGCCGCCGGCGATGCGCTGAACCGTCACGCCCCGGAGGTTTCGCAAAAGGTCCTCGCGGATGCGATCAAGCGCCGCGTCGATACCGGCAAGTGTCGCGTCGCGATCCTCGACCGGGAGATAGGTGAGGTCGATGTCGACCGAGAGGCGAGGCATATCGCGATAGAAGAGATTGATGGCGGTGCCGCCCTTGAGCGCGAACACGTCCTGGCGCGCTATGAAGGGCAGTGTCCGGACCAGGAGTTCGACCTGCCGCATATATTGCTCACGCGCCATGGGCAGCCTCCTGCGGCAACAGGTCGGCCGGCACGGTGATCCGATAGGTTGGGTGCAGCCGCCCGTTCGCGGCGAGAGCGCGATCGCCTCGCCCCATGTCGATTCGCGACATGTCTATATGCTTGCGCCAGGCGTGAGCGTGCTTGTCGGCATAGACGAAGAACAGGCGTTTGACCTTCACGCTCTGGCACTGGACGAGCAGCGTCGTCAGCAATTTCGGGCGCAGATTGACCAAGCTCTCGAACGTCTTGTCGAGGGTGTGAAAGCTCTCGTTGTTTGGCAGTTCATCAAGTGCCTCAAGGATCGCTCGCTCCGCCGACGACATCCGTATCGGCCAACGCCAGGGACTGAGGGTGAGCTCCGCATCCGGGCCGTCGGACAGGCTGAATTCGCTATCTTCAACACCGATGGGCTGCTCACCGAACAGTGCATCGTTTCGCCGGACGAACCGTGCATCGGTTTGCAGCTCGACCAGCCATGTCGGTATGTCCGAGCCGTAGAGATAGATCGCAGCGTCGCCGCCCAACTGCAGATAGTGCGAATGACCGTGAAGGCCGAGGGAGCTCGTCCCTCCGACATGGAAGCTATGTCCCATGATCCATTGCGCGGAAAGCAACGGAATTTTCCATCCCGTGGCGGCTTCTTGACCTGCGCCGGTGGCAAATGGGCGGCGATAAAGGCCTTGTCTCACCCGTTCCAGCCAGCTCTGCTTCACATAGGCGGAAACGGATTGTCGCGAGATGGCGTGACGCGTCATCCAGGCCATATCCACCAGAAAACCTGGCGGGATGGCTTGAAGGAGCCGCTTCAGCTTCGATGCGCCTTGTCCATCCATAACTGACAATATGTCATGGATTCAAAGTGATTGCGAGCGCTGCTTTTGGACCTCCTCCTGATGTCAAACTAACGTTGACAAATGGATCTATTTTCAAAGTAAGCCGGAACAGCTATCTTGCTGATTTGAGCGGCTCAGAAGGCGTCTCCCTGCGGGCCGGGCTGTCGGCGAAGCTGAAGCCCCTGCGGGTCTTTACCCATCCGGGCGTCCATCCCTGACGCAGGGTGGAGCGTCGATACGCTACCGGGAGGAGAAGCGAGGTGTATCGCACGCTCAGACTATGGCTGGCGCGGCGGCGCGCTATCCGACGACGATGACAAGCCGATGCCCGTGCTCTCGTGCAGATCGACGAATTTGAAGCCTACTATGCTGCGCAGCGACTGGCAGCCCGCGCGCGGGCCGATGGTCTGTCGGGCGAGTTCCTTCACTGGACCAAGGTTGCCGCAGAGGTCGCGCGAATCTCGCCGCGCGCGAACATGAATCTGGCAAGCGTCCAGGCGATCGTCGACGAGGAACTGCGACGCAAGGGCAAGACAGTAGGCGGCGCTCGCTGAGGCGAACCGCGTGACCGCGACCAACAACACGCGGCGGCTGGGGTTCTCAGCGAATTGCGTCGTTGCCATGAAGCCAGGTCCACCAAGAGCAGCGCAATCCCGCTCTTCTGCGATGGCGTCCTGGTCCGGTTCCGGATCTTCCACGATCAACCCGCAAGGGGTCGGCTACGCGAGCGTGCCGCCGCTGCGGCTGACGCCTTCGCGGTGATCGCGACCGGCCCCGGCCCTTCGAGGAGCCATCGAGCGGAATTCCCCCGCTCCCGGATGGAGCCTCACGATGTCGAACGATCTTGTCCTTGCCCAGAGCCACGCCTTCGCACTCGCCCGCACGCTGATGGTCGCGGTGACGGTTTTCCAGATCGATGGCGCCTATGGGGTGCTGCCGAGCGACGAGATCGACGACGCAGACGATCTGCACGTCATTCACGAATTCGATCCCCACGATCGTCGGCCGGCTCATTGAGCCGACCACTGGTGCCGCTGGCGAGCGGCCGCCCGCAAGGGAGGCTGCGCCGCGAACGATTGATCTCATCTTCCGTCGACGGTCGATCCGCGCCCTTGCAGGCGCCGCTCTTCGCGGCGGTTGGGCTTGGACCCGCGAGATCTGCGGGAGGGACGACGCAACAGGAAAGGCCGGACTCAAGCGCCGGGAGAGATGATGAAGCAACGAGAACGCGAGGAACTGAAGGGGCGCGTGCTGTGCGCGGCGGTGCTGGAGAAAGCCGGCTTCGCCATCGATCTGAAAGAGAGCACGCGCCGCGCCGTCAAGCACCGCCGCGGCAGCGACATCATCATCGTGATCCATGAGGGTAGAGGCTGGTTCGATCCCCTGTCGGACGCCAAGGGCGATGTCTTCTCGCTGATCCAGCATCTGGATGGCGTCGCCTTCACTGATGTGCTTGTGCGCGCGGCCGAGCTGGCCGGGTTCCAAGCGGCTGAACCCATCTGGCAGAGCCCGCGAATGCAGAGGCCCATTGTCTCTCTTGCCGAACGCTGGCGCGCCCGGCGAGACCTTCGGCCGGGCTCCGCCACCTGGCGCTACCTGCGTCAAGAACGCCATCTCCCCGAAAGCGTGCTGCGCGCCGGGACCCGGCAGTACCGGCTGCGGGAAGGACCACACGGCAGCTTATGGGCCGCCCATGTCGATGACGGCGGCATTGTCACCGGATGGGAAGAGCGCGGGCCGCAATGGCGCGGGTTTTCGACCGGCGGGATGAAGGTGCTGTTCCGGCTCGGCGCGCCCGACGCACTGAGGTTTTGCATTACCGAGGCGGCGATCGACGCGATGAGTCTCGCGGCGCTTGAGGGGCTGCGGGAAGGCAGCCTCTATCTCAGCACTGGCGGCGGCTGGTCGCCTGCGACAGATGCGGCGGTGCGAACGCTCGCCACGCGTCCCGGCGCCCAACTTGTTGCGGCGACGGACGCCAACAGCCAGGGCGAGGCGTTTGCCGGACGGTTGCGCGAGATCGCCGAGACGGCGGATTGCGACTGCATCCGCCTGACGCCGCTGGCCGATGATTGGAACGAGGCTTTGAAGGAGAAGGCGAGGGAGGAGCAGGAAAGGAGGAATGGGAGGAGAGACCTGCCGCATACCCGCCGGCCGCATCAAGGGTGACGCTTCGCCCGGCTGCGCCGGCCCTTGACCCGGCCGGACGGCGAGGCGGCCGCGGGGGAGGGGTCAGGAAGAGCCGAAGATGATGGCGATGTCGCGAGGATGAGCCGCGCTCCGGTCTGACGAGCCCCAAGAAGCCAGCCCATGACCCCTTCTCCGATCCGCAAAGTGTTCCAGGGCGTCGCCGACCGGCGGCAGATGTTCCGCATGTTCGACCGCCACGCACAGCGGCTCGAGCGCAGCCAGCATGACGCCGGCTCGCTCTACGCCGGCGAATGGTTCGAGATCGGCCAAGCCGAGCACGACTATATGTTCGAGGCCCTGCCGCCAGTCATCTTGGCGGTCGATATGTTCGCGCTGCGCGAATTTCTGACCGGTTCGATCACAAGCGTTTTCTTCACATTGTGGATCGACGGCCGGGCTCGGTACTTCCACGGTTACTGCGATCTCGCCGACATCGATTCCGGCAGGCGCATGCGCGAGGCGATCGTTGAGCGCGAAACCCGGCCGGTGCGGGCGATGACGCGGCAGGAGCGTCTGGAGCACATCTGGTCGAGCACCCATGACGACTATCGCGGCTATGCCGGCGAGCGCTGGCCCGCCCCCGACCGGGGCAAGCGCACGATTACCGTCTATGGCGGCCGGCAGGGAACGACTTTGAGGCTCCTCGACGGCCTGACGGACCAAGAGATCAGCGAAAAGCTCCCCGTGCATCTGCGCTATCTGCCCGACGCGATCGCGGCGTGATGGGCGCCGGCAATGTTCAGCTTTTCCGTCACGGATGTCTGCGCCGTCATTACGCTCGGACGGATCGACGCCGTCCTCAATGGCGGCTTTCGCAATCCCCATTATGGCCTCGCCCCCGGGCAGGACGAACGACCGGGCGTGTGGCTGGTCGGCGATGAGGGCGTCTACATCATGTCCAACGGCAAGCTCGCCGAGGATCAGCGTCCACTCATCGTCTACGCCCAGGAGTGCGATCCCAAGACCAATCCCGACTATTGGCACTACAAGCGTCAGCACTTTGGCGGCGATGGCGGCGTCGAGTTCCTCGACGCAGCCGAGCTGGTGAAGCTGATCAATGCTGCGCGGTCGGCGACGCATCTCACGATCACGATGACCGACAGCGCCCTGTCGCTCGCCCTGGTCCGGCGCTGATCCGCCGGCTGAACCACCCACCCACCACCATCCATCGCCCGCGACCATCCCTCCCGTCGGACCTGATCCGGCGAGAGCGATGGCGCGTGCTCGAACTCAGGAGAATTCGCCATGGCGCAAGATCACCGCCTGAATCTCGATCCCTTCACCATCGACCTCTTCAACAACACCGCGCTCTCTTCGACCTTCAGCCTCGGCGTCACGGCCTTCGCCGCCGGCGGTCCGGCCAATGACGACGATGAGCCTGAGCCCACGCCGCCATCACCGGCGCAACGGATCGCTCCGCCCGCGCCACAGCCCCTGATCCGTCGCGGCGTCAATTTCGTTCTCGGTGGCGACCGTGGCCTGGCCGCGGGCTGGAAGGATCGCGCTCGCGACAGCATCGCGGCGATCCGGCTCGCCGCGCAGATCGAAGCTGAGGAGCGGCCGGCGACGCCGGACGAGCAGCGCAGGCTGATCCGCTTCACCGGCTTTGGCGCATCCGACCTCGCCAATGGCGTCTTCCCGCGGCCAGGCGAGACTGCGTTCCGGAAGGGCTGGGAGACGATCGGCGGCGCGCTGCAGGATGCGGTCAGCGACGCCGACTACGCCTCGCTGGCGCGCTGCACGCAGTACGCCCATTTCACGCCGGAATTCATCGTCCGGGCGATCTGGGCCGGCCTGCAGCGGCTCGGCTGGCGCGGCGGCCGCGTACTCGAACCCGGCATCGGCACCGGGCTGTTCGCAGCGCTCATGCCGGAAGCGTTTCGCGAT
>DAIMKE010000456.1:0-5514 GCA_036721875.1 Bradyrhizobium sp.
GCCCCTCCTCATCCTTGGCATCGGCGCCGCTTCGCTCATCGCCGCGCAAATGAAGCTTGGGACCGATCCGGCCGCCGCCTTCTACCTTCCGATCTATCGCGCCTACGAATTCGCCATCGGCGCGCTCGTCATCTTTGCGGAGCGGTGGCAGCTTCGCTTCCGCGCGATGCCGCTGCTGCTTGCCGTGGCCGGTTTTGGACTGATCGCCTGGCCCATTGTCTTTTTTGACGGCGCCACGGCCTTCCCGGGCGTGAATGCGCTGATCCCCTGCCTCGGTACGGCGTTCCTGATCTGGGCGGGTCCATCGCAGCCGCTGGCGCGCCTGCTGACCAATCCGGTAGCGGTGCGGATCGGGCTGATTTCCTACTCGCTCTATCTCGTACACTGGCCGCTGATCGTCTACGCGGCCTACATCCTTGGCGATGCCGCCCACGCGGTCGGCCCGAAACTGTGCATCTTCGCGCTCGCTCTTGGGCTGGCCGAGCTGATGTACCGCACCGTCGAAACCCCGTTTCGTGCGCGCAAGTCGTCGCTGGTTTCGGTCACGGGCTACGCCGGCGCCGCTATCGTCGCCATTGCATCGGTGTCGTTCATCGCCAACCGGCAGGAAGGCTGGCCGTGGCGCCTGTCGCCGGAAGCGCGCGAGGTCGCGGATCTGCAGCGGTTCGGCTTCTGGCCTTGCAGCCGCAGCCCGCAGTCGAAATGTGCGTTCGGCGCCGTCAACGAGCCGGTCGGCGTGCAGCTGATCGGCGACTCCTTTGCTGCGCAGTATGTCGCGACCGTCGACCCCGTCGCCAAGGACGCGGGCGTTCGTGGCGAAGCCTATACCGAGGAAGGCTGCCCGATGCTCACCGGCATCGTCAGGACCGGATTCGACGGCACCGCCAAATGCAAACTCCAGCGCGACAAGTATCTGGATGCGGTCAGAAAGAACGAATTGCCGCTCGTACTCAGCCAATCCTGGATGACCTATGGCGACGCGCTGCACAGCGAGCTCAACGGTTCCGTTCCCCGCGCTTCATCGATCGAGGTCTGGCGCGTCGGCATCGAGGACACCATTCGCGATCTCGGCGCCCGCGGCAGAAAATTCCTGATCATCGCACCGGGAGTCGAACCAGGTTGCCGCAGCCAGATGACGCGGTTCGAGCCCGGCCCGCTCTGGCACGCGCCGACCAAACCCTGCCCCGCGGTTTCGCCGCAGCAGGTAGAGGCCACGAACAGGGATTTCAACGCGATGCTGCTGGACGTGCAGCGGCGCTACCGCGACCAGGTGCGCATTCTGTATCCGCACAAATATCTTTGCGACGCCGAGTGCCCAATCGACGTCAACGGACTGTGGTTCTATTGGGACGTCAATCACCTGACGGTGGCTGGTGCGCGGCGGGTCGGAGCCGGCGCCTGGGACCTCATTCGCGGCTTCATCACGGACGGAAATCCCCCCGCCGGGGCTAGCAGCCGCGGCAGATCCCCGTGAACGAACTGACCTCCGGGCGGCTGCGCTTCCGCGCCGGCGGCTTTCGCGACTGCGCCTTGCGCGGGCCGACGATCCGCTGCGAAGCGCCGGCATAGGGCGGCGTCACCACGCGCGCCCGGGGCGCTGCCGTATCGACCGCACCATAGGAGGTCGGCGGCGCCGGGCGGTTGGGTGTGAGCGGCGGCATGCTCGAGGCGTTGCCGATGCCGCTGGGATCGGAGAGCACACGTGGATTGGCGGGACCGAACGGCACCCCGGATATCGCCGAATTGCCGGCACCTGCCGAACCGGCCGGTGGCACCAGCTGCGCCAACGCGCTCGCAGGATCGAACAGGGCCAACGCTGCAAAGAGGACAAGCGGCAAGAAGCGGGTCATCGGGTTCTCTCCGAGGGCTCACATGCAACGGTCGAACAGGACGCGCGTTCCCCATGTAGTTGGTCGCGCCTTCGTCTTCTATCGGCAGCTGCCGCGTATTAGGAGTCCGTTAAAGAATCAGACCTAATCAAGGCGCGACCCCGTCTTGAGATTCCGGCGAATGAACCAGCCCGAGATTCTTGATCCCGACATCCGCGCCATGCAGCAATGGTTGCGCGAGGCCTGGCGGCAGCTTGCCGACGCCTCCCTCACTGCCTTTGCCCGGCGCGAACTGCGCAACCAGATGAAGCAGTGCAACGCCGACCTGCGGGAGCTGCTCCAGCAGGCGGCGGAGCAGCGGTCACAGCCGGCTCCGCTCGGGATTGCGACCTATACCAAGCCTGATCTGCGGATACTGGCCTGGTAAAGCAGCGGTCAAGCGCTGACCTCGATCCGCTGCACGGTGGCCAGCCACGCACATAGCGCAGCCGGCACGGCGCCGATCAGGCCGAACAGCACCACATACGGACCGTGGACGAAACCCACCCACGGCGCGCCGATCAACGGCAGGTAACTTATCGCGTAACCGAACAGCGCCGTCAGCGGTACCCGGTGCGAAAGGTTGCGCACCGACAGCACGTGATCGAACCACGCGACCACCAGCGCCGGAACCAAACCGACCAGATAGATCATCGGCAACATCATGACCTGCGCCACATCGAACGTGCTCGCGCTGCCGGCGAACCAGTTGGCGATCTGCAGCATAACCCAGAACGCGACGATGAAGCCGAGCGGCGGCGCGATGCCGGCGAAGATTACAAAACGCTTCATGGAAGTTAAGTCCCTTGGCTGCCCACCCAGCCCGGAACCCTAGCGCCGCGTCGTGCTGGCCGATGTGACCCCTCTCACGGTGATGGGCGTCCACTCCGCCAAGATCGACCGCTACCTCCCCGGATCCGCCCGTCCTGTTGATAACCCGGAACCACGAATTCCGGCGGCGAAACCGCCCGCCATGGTGTGCTATCGGCATATCCACCTGAATTACGACGGACGGACACACATGCGGATCACCCTGGTCGGCTCCCGCCATTTCGGCGTGACCACATTCAACACCTTGCGCCAACACGGGGTCGATATCGTCCGCGTCGTCGTCCACGATGGCGAGGACCGCCTGGCCGCCGCAGGGCGCGCCGTCGGGATCGAGGTCGTCGTGCAGGCCGATCCAAAGCGGGTCGAGGCCTCGGAGATCGCGCCTGCCACCGACTTGATCGTCACCGCGCACAGCCATGCCCGCGTCACCAAGGCGGCGCTGGCAGCCTCGAAACTCGGCGGTATCGGTTATCATCCCTCCCTGCTGCCCCGGCACCGCGGCATCGCCGCGATCGAATGGACCATCAAGGAAGGCGACCCGATCGCCGGTGGCACCGTCTATCACCTGGCCGACCGGATGGATGCCGGCGCGATCGCGGCGCAGGAATGGGTCTTCGTCAAAAAGGGCGAGACCGCCCGCGAGCTCTGGGAGCGTGCGCTGGCCCCGCTAGGCCAGAAGCTGCTCGCCGACGTGATCTATCACGCCAAGGCGCATGGCAGCCTTCCGGCCACCCCCCAGGACGAAGAGTTCGCCACCAAGGCCCCGGCCCTTTCCGAGGCCAAGCACTGAAACTCTACCAAAATACCTTAATTACGACATCTGCCATCGAATCAGCGCCAATTCGTACAATTTTGTGGTTCCCCAGACTGGAACCGGATTCACCTTGATGTGTTTGAACCACAAGGAACATTTCACCGTGCTGCGGCGCACCCCAGTTTGGCCACATTGTGACCAGATAAGGCGCGTCATCACACACAATTCAGGGACTTGATCCATGCGCGCCAATCGCATCAGCGGCCTTTTGTTTGCTTCGTTTGTTGCCTCCGCCGCGGCTATTGCAGCCGCTCCAGCTTCCGCCCAGTCGGCCTATGACGGGCTTTGGCAAGTAACCGTCGTCACCAAAAACGGCAGCTGCGATGCGCAGACCACCTCGACCGTGAACGTCAGCGACGGCAAGATTTCGGGCGGCCCGGTTTCCGGCAGCGTCGGCAGCGGGGGACTTGTGAAAGTCTCAATCAATGGTGCATATGCGAACGGTCAACTCAGTGGCAACTCCGGATCGGGGAAATGGAATGGCGCTTCAGCTGGTGTCGCATGCAGCGGTCGATGGGAAGCATCCCGTCAGTAAGCCAGACCAGACGTCGAGACTCTTCGCCCGGACGCGGCGGCTGACATTCGCAGCCGTCGCGTTTTTCATGACCGGCTTTGCCGCATCGGCCGCTCACGCCCAGGCGAGCGCCTTCGCCGGCATGGCCGGCAACTGGCACGGCGGCGGCACCGTAACGCTCGACGACGGCTCCAGCGAGCGCATCCGCTGCCGCGCCAGCTACAAGGTTCGCGGACCCAATATGGAGATGGTCCTCACCTGTGCCAGCGACGCCTACAAGTTCAACCTGCAGGCCGATGTCGTCGCCCAGGGTGGCGAAGTCTCCGGCACCTGGAGCGAGGCCAGCCGGAATGTCGGCGGCACGATCCAGGGCCGCGGCGCCGGAGGCAGCTTCCAGGTGGTCGCCAGTGCCGCCGGCTTCAACTCGAGCATCTCGCTGAAGACCGCCGGCAACAAGCAGGCGATCGCCATGAGGGCCGACAGCCAGTTCCGGGCCGCCAATATTTCGCTGTCGAAGTAAGCTGCAGCGCGTGCCCCGCACGTGCGGGGCCGTGATCAGCTCGTCGCGGGCTTTTCGAGTTTCGCCGCGGTTTCCTTGATGGTTTTGGCGATCAGCAGGGCCTGCTCCTTGTTGAACGCAAAATCCTGCACGCCTCTGTGCGTGGTCAGCGACAGCACCATGATATCGGGCTGCTGTTCGGGCCAGCCGGTCGCGAACGCCGTCACGAAGTCTGCGGAAGTCGATCGATGGGTGGTCATGGGCGAGAATGTCCTTCTTACTCTTCTGATGCGCGTCGTCGCGCGCGTGCCGTTCAGCGCTTTGGTTCAGCGCTTTGGTTCAGCTCTTGGGCACGAAGGCGGTGACTTCGATTTCGACCTTGGCCCTGTCATCGACCAGCCCCGCGATATAGAGCAAGGTCGAGGGCGGGAAGTTGCGCCCCAGGGTTTCCTTCCACGCCGCTCCGATCCCTGCACCTGCTGCTGCGTATTCGCTGCGGCTGGTCAGATACCAGGTCAGGCGCACGATATGCTCTGGCCCCGCTCCGGCTTCAGCCAGCAATTTCATGATGCGCTTCAGCGCCGTGCCGACCTGGCTTGCCAGATCGGGTGAATAGTCGCCCTTCTCGTCACCGCCGGTCTGGCCGGCGAGTACGATCCATTTGCCGGGACCGTCGACCTCGACGCCGTGCGAAAAGCCGCGGGGTTTCGACCATTCGGCCGGTTGCAAGATACGCATGTAAGCTCCTCCCTGAGATCGGCGTTTTTAGCATCGATCCGGACGCCACTCCCACAGCGAAATTGCGGCACCGCCAAGCGAGATCAGGCGCATCGCTGCGTCGGCACATTTGCGCGTTGCAAATCGTGCCGCCCTCGCCGATACCGGCTTCCCCGCAATTGCTCGGCTCCGCTCCCGGAACATGGACCGCACGCCATCGATATCCCTGGCCGCGCTGTGGATGGCCGGCTGGCTCGCGCTGATGCTGATC
>DAIMKE010000457.1:0-5510 GCA_036721875.1 Bradyrhizobium sp.
CGCTTATGATCTGCCGAAGGCCAGCAGCTTTGCCACCGCGCCCCGCTGGATCGACTTGCTCCGGGTCTATGCGCAGCCGGTGATCGCGCTCGCAATCAGCTTCGTCGTCGCCGGGATGTTCTGGTTCAGCCATCACCGGCGGCTGGCGGTTGCGCCGGAAGCCGGGCGCAGCGTCGTTTTCCTGAATCTGCTTTTCCTGCTCTCGATCGTCATCCTGCCGGTGACCAACGGCCTCTACGGCAACTATCGGATGGATAGCGTGGTCGCGGTGATCTACGGCCTTCATCTGACCCTGATCGCTTCGCTCAACGCGTTGCTGTGGGTGCTCGCGCTGCGCGGCCGCAGCGATCCGCAATTGTTGGCGACGGCGCTGCTCCCGGTTTTCGTATTCGTGATCGGAACGGCGATCGCGCCGATCGCCCCGCACGCTGCGCAGTTCGCGTGGTGCCTGGCATTTCTCGCGCCGGTCGCCGGATGGCTGGCCCGACGCCGCACGGGCCAGACCTAGCATCAGGCTACTCCTCTCTGGTACGGTCGTTGATACGAAACTTTTGCCCACGCCCGCAGAACGCCCGACGGTCCCAAACACCGACAAACGCGACCAAGACGCAGAGGGAATTCCCGCTTCCCAAGGTTGATTGTATTGATACTGACATACAACTAACGCTAAAGTACCTTTTTAGACAGTCCGAATAGTGCCGCATAGCCGTTGGGAGAGCCGTGCGTATTTGCCTGGAAGATCTGATTCATTTGAAAGCCCGCCGTTGCGGCCGCCCCATCGCCATCGGTCGCGCGGTCAATTTCCATCAAGTTTGATGTGAGGCTTCCGACAAGGCGGCCTAAGAAAGCGAAGATCAATTCTGTCTACGGGGAAACACCATGCGGAGCGACGTCGAAGAGATTGCTGATCCTCAACTCGCAAACACGCTCAAGAAGCACCGAATTGCGATCGAAGGCAAGGATCACGAGACGACCATCGATGGCAAGGACAGGCCCAGGCGCATAGCGACCCGCCGCGCGATCCTTGAGCCCAGGGACCAGGATCCAAACGGCATCGAGCGCGTGCTTGGTACCAGCGATCTGTGCTCGATTAACTTCCTCGAGCGCGGGTTGCGCGCTGCCGCATCGGTCGCACGATTGCGCGTTCGGCTAAGAGATGGATCGGGCGAATGGTTCGGGACCGGATTCCTGGTCGCTCCCAATCTGCTGATGACCAATCATCACGTGCTCCCCAGTTCCGACGCAGCGTCGCTCGCCGTATCGGAATTCAATTACCAGCATGATTTGAACGGCGTGGAATCCTTGCGACGGGTGTATAACCTGATGCCCTCCACACTGTTCTTCACCGACGCTGGCCTGGACGTGACACTGGTGGATGTCGCACCTCGCGCGTTCGACGGAACACCACTCTCGGAGTTCGGATTTCTGCCGCTGATCGCGCGCTCCGGCAAGAGCGTCGACGGTGAATTCGTTTCGATGATCCAGCACCCCGGCGGACAACCGAAGCAGATTTCCATTCGCGACAGCCAGGTCCTGATCCCCTCGCCCGAAGACGTAGAAGAAATCAATCTGGAAAAGTTCATCCATTATTCGACGGATTCAGAACCCGGGTCCTCCGGATCGCCGGTGTTCAACGATCAATGGCAAGTTCTCGCCCTGCATCATCGGGCGGTGCCCGACTACAACGCGCAGCATCAGCGATTGGCGCGCGACGGCAAAACGATCTGGACCAAGGAGATGGGCGAAGAGGAGAAGGGCTGGGTTGCGAACGAAGGGGGTCGTATCAGCGCCATCTATGCGATGCTGGGTGAGCGACGCTTCGAGGAGCCCGCGGCCAACACCGTGCGGGAGCGGCTGCTGCGCGGCCTCGCAACGGCGCCCAGGATCATCCTCGCGGAGGTCCCTCCCGGCACGCCGGATGAGACTGTCGAGAGACAAGGCGCAGATTCCGAACCGGATTTCTTCGAAGAGGCCGAAGGGTACGACGCGGACTTCCTGTCGCGAAAGATTTCCCTGCCCAAGGTCACCTCTGAGAAAGACAAGTCCAACCTCGCTGTCTTGATCGGAACCGACAAGAACGTCGAACTCAAATATACTCACTTTTCGGTCATATTCGATGCTGCCAGACGGTTTGCGCGGTTCACCGCCGTCAATATCAACGGCAACAGCCTGGTGCGCAATTCAGGCGTGACCAAAGCCTGGCGGCGCGACGCACGGATCGACGTGGACCGCCAGTGCGATGACGATTTTTATGTGCAATCGGTCGCCAAGGAGTCCGTTTACTTCCAGCGGGGACATCTTGTTCGCCGCGTCGATCCCTCATGGGGAAGCGCTGCAGAGTCAAAGCGGGCCGTCGAAGATACGTTCCACTTTACGAATGCGGCGCCTCACCACGCGACCTTCAACAACTCGATCTGGGGCAATCTCGAAGACTATCTCCTGGCGAAGTGCGACGCCGGGCGCAAGCGCATGACCGTGTTCACCGGTCCCGTGTTTCGGCCCAGCGATCCAGCAAGTTACGGCAAGAAACGCCCAAAAGGGCCCTACAAGGTCCCCGTCGAATATTGGAAGGTGGCGATCATACAGAAGACCCCGACGACCATCGCCGCCGCGGCGTTCAAGGTAGGGCAGCAGGACCAGATTGCCAAACTGATCGGCTCGGAGCGTGTCTTTGATGGCCTGCAGCCTTACACTCCCGAAGAACTAATCGAAAATAACATTCAAACCACCATTGAGATCATCGAAGAAGAAACCGGCCTGGATTTCGGAGCTCTCAAGAACTTCGACAGCGTCGCCGGGCTGGAATCGACCTTCCATGTTCGCCCGCTACGGGGGCTGGAAGACATCATCATCTGAGATTGCGCCGACATCATCGCGCTATCGCCGGGCGTGTCCGCACCGTGATCGGGCTGAAGACCGCAAAGCGCTCCGAGGCTGGCTCGCTGCAGGCCGCGAAAGCTAGACTATCGCGAAACCTTCGCCTCGCTCACCTTGAGCAACCTGTTGCTCTCCTCGGCAATCATCCGCTCCATCGTTTCCTGAAATTCCTTGCGTGGCAGGCCCGGCGCGATCGGCGGAAGAAACGACAGCGTGATGGTGCCCGAGTGCATCATCAGCGTCTTCTTGCCCCAGAACAGTCCGGAGTTACACGCCGCCGGCACCACCGGAACGGCTAGGTTGGTGTAGAGCGCCGAGATGCCGGCCGACTGGAACGTCATGGGGTCGTCGATCGCCTGGCGCGTGCCTTGCGGAAACAGCAACACCTTGCGTCCTTCGCCGGTCGCACGCCTGGCTTCGTCGACCATCTGCCGCAGCGCCTGCCGGCCCGCCGAGCGGTCGACCAGGATCATCGGATATCGCTCGAGGAACCAGCCGACCAGCGGTAGTTTCCTCAGTTCCTTCTTGGCGACGATGCTGGCGTCCGGGAATATCGCGCAGAGCGCCGCGGTCTCCCACAGCGACTGATGATTGCAGGCGATGATGCAGGGTCCGTCGGGAACGTTCTCGCGCCCGGACACCGTGTAATCCAGGCCCACCACGTATTTCATCAGCAGCATGATGCCGTTGGCCCAGACCTGCGATACCGCGCGCACGGTCGCGCTGCTGGCCTTGAACAGCCATAGAAACGGCACGCTCATCGCAACGACGAGCGTCAGGATCACCACAGCCGCATCGAACAGGATCGATCTCACGTAGTGCAACTGACGTCCTCTTGTATCGCCCCTTGGGCTCCCGCATCGACGCTCCCAATACAGCACTTTTCAGGCGTTGCACAATTCCGGCAGGGAGCCCCCCTCCCCACGTGAAACCGGTGTCTTCTTCGCTCGAAAAGGCTCTATGATCGGGGCATGCCGGCTCCCGAACAAATCACCATCGCGCCGCATCTCACCTTCGACGTCATCACCGCCGGCGAGCGCGGCGCGCCGCTGGTGCTGCTGCTGCACGGCTTTGCGGAATCGATGCATTGCTGGCGCACCCAGGTCGCAGCGCTCGGCGATATGGGCTATCGCGCCATCGCACCGAGCCAGCGCGGCTATTCGCCGGGCGCGCGGCCGGATCCGCGCGAATTCTCGCATTACCTGATTGATCGGCTGATGGACGATGCGATGGCGATCGCGGCGGCCTCCGGCTATGGCGATGCGCGCTTTCATCTGGTCGGTCACGACTGGGGCGGCAGCATCGCCTGGGGACTTGCCGATCGCCATCATGAACGGCTGGCGTCGCTCACCGTACTCTCCCGCCCGCATCGGAACGCCTTCAATCGCGCGCTGGCAGCGGACGGCGAGCAGGCGCAGCGCTCGAGGCACCACAAGGCCTTTCTGGAACCGGATGCCGCCGATGTCGTGCTGGCCGACGACGCCAGATGGCTGCGCGAGCGTCTGGCCGCCAACGGCGTGCCTCCCGATGCGATCGAGCGGCATCTGGCGGTGCTCGGCAACAGGCAAGCGATGGAAGCGGCGCTCGCCTGGTATCGTGCCCGCGGCGCGATCCGCGGACCGCTCGGCCCTATCCGCATTCCGACGCTTTATATCTGGGGCGACGCCGACGACACCGTCGGCCGTGCCGCGGCCGAAGGCACGGTCGATTTCATCGCCGCTCCCTATCGTTTCGAGGTGCTTCCGGGCGTCGGGCATTTTGCGGCGGATCAGGCGCCGGAACGTGTCTGCGAATTAATGCTGGAACATCTCGCGACGCACCCGACCTGAGGAACGCAACGCACACAAAAATGTTGTCATGCACAAAAGGAGTATGACGACATGGCTAGCGAACAACCGTCGGGCAAACCTGCCGCCACCGGGCGAAAATTATCCCCGGATCGGCGGTCATCCCAGCCCCAGCCGCAAATTCCCTCGCCGCTATCGAGCGATGGCCTGGAACTGGTGCGGGATACCCACTGCTGATTTTCACTGTGCTGGTTCGACCGTCATTGCGAGCCAACGGGGCGCGCATTCGCGCGACCCGTTGGCTCGAAATGACGGGGGTTGATATGTGCGATGAAGCTAAGCGCTGGCGGCGAATTCCTGATGCCGGCCGGGCGCGGCGTCGAACAAAGCCTTGGTATATTCGTGCTTGGGCGCGGCAAAGACGTCTGCCGTGGCGCCCTGCTCGACGATCACCCCGCGTTGCATAACCGCGATCCTGTCACAGACTTGCGCCGCCACCCGCAGATCATGGGTGATGAACAGCACCGCCAGATCGAACTTGCGGCGTACTTCATCCAAAAGCTTCAGCACCTGATCCTGCACGGAGACATCGAGCGCTGACACCGGCTCGTCGCCGATCAACAATTCTGGCTCCATCGCCAGCGCGCGCGCGATGCAGATCCGCTGGCGCTGGCCGCCGGAAAACTGGTGCGGGAAGCGGTCGATCGCGGCGGGTGGCAAATGCACGATAGCCATCAGATCGCGTGCGCGTTGCATTGCCTCCTTGCGGCTGAGGCCAAAGTTCATCGGTCCCTCGATGATCGCGTCACCGACCGTGCGGCGCGGATTGAGCGACCGGTACGGGTC
>DAIMKE010000458.1:0-3710 GCA_036721875.1 Bradyrhizobium sp.
ATAGATCTTCGAGGATCGAAGCTGGGCAGCGATTGCTACGCAGAAATTCACGCATCAGATCGAGATTGCGCTTGGCAGCAAGCCAGCCGGCCCGCCGCACGGGTTCGACACGCGTCTGCCACAGCGCCAGTTGGAGGTGGTGATCGTCGATAACCTCAACTTCGAGCCAGTCCCCCTCTTGCTCGATCCGCGGATAGGGCGTGCCAAGCAGTCGAAGGATGCCGGCCCGCGCCATCAAAGCGACGGTGCGCAGATTCCAGTCGGTATTGGTATCGCCGAACATGTCGATATCGCGTTCATCGGTCCCTGGCCGACCGTCGATCCGCACCGCGAAACGCCCGTTACCAAGGCTGGCCTTCCGCGCGAACATGGTCTTCCAGCGGTGGAAGCCACGATCTATACTGATGACCTGCTGCGCGTTGATGCGCTTGGCGGTCGCCATATCCTCGCGTGTCGGGACGATCAGCGAAAGCGCCGCCTTCCCGTCGCGCCCGCCTCGCCCAACCTCCTGATAGAATCGATCAAGCGTCTCGGGGACGCAGGCATGGATGACAGTGCGCGCATGCCCATAGTCGATGCCGAGTCCAAAGGCCGAAGTTCCGACCACGATATCGAGCGCCCCGTCGCGCCATTGGCCGACAATCTCTTCGCGCTCGGCGCGCCCGGTCTTACCGTGGAGCTTACGCACCCGGCAAAACCCCGCTTCGACCAATCGCGTGTGCCAGGCATTGGCGGCGGGAACTTCGGTGACATAGAGCACCGCGGGCCGTGGCACGTGATGAAGTGCCTCCATGACCTGCGCGATACGGTTCACCTCGCTAGTTGATGGCGCAATCCAATAGTCCGGTTCGGGCCGCAACTGGACCGCCGCCAAGCTTTCGAAATTGCGCTCGGCGCCAAATAGCGAGCGTAAGGTCTCTAGTGAAGAGTCGGTGAGCGTCGCCGACAACATAATTGTGCGCAGCGCTTTCCCGGCTGGCGCCGCCGACAGCAACTCGCGCCGCAGGCCGCTTAATTCCTGGAACTCGGTGCGAAAGCCGGTGCCCCATTGGTCGACGAGATGAGCTTCGTCGATCACCAGCGCGCGGAGCAGGCCGGCTTCGGCCGCTCGCCTCAAGGAATCGCGTAAACGACCGCAAGCCGCTTCAGGCGAAGCGAAGCAAAGGCCCTGCGTGCCATTTGCGATCCGCTCGGCGATAATGCCATTCTGGACGTCATTACCCCCTTGAAAGGCAAGCGGCCGCGATAACCCGCACACGTTTACCGCTTCCTGCTCGTGATTAACCCCCAGCGCGACGGTCGGGACGATCACTAGGGTGACACCGCGGTTTTCCGCTTGGTCGGCGCCGACAAAACCAACGGTTTGGACCAACTGGAAGATCATACTCTTCCCCTCGCCGGTAGGCAGCGCCACGACGAGGCTTCCTCCGGCCGGGGTTGAGAGCGCCGCACGCACCGCAGCGCGCTGTCCCCGGCTGCGATAGGACGTGCGCCCGACCGCAGTGAGAAAAGGATCGCCTTCGCAGCCGGCATTGTTGAACTCGCGGCATTTCGTCTCGGAAGCGGCAAAGACCTCCACCCCGCCGCCGGCCCCAGCCAGCCACGACGGCATCCAGCGCTGTATCGTCACGAGACGTGCTTTGCCGGCAATAGTCCTGTGCAGACCAACTGCATCCCATGCGGCGAACCCGCTGAAACGTGGATGTGACACCACGACCGCCGGCGACACCATCTCTCCGCGCCGGACATGCTCATGCGTCATGGCCTGGCGCAGCAGCACTGCAAGGTCGAGTGCGCTCGCGTGTCGACCGGGATCGATCAGCGCCTGACGCAGGCGCTCGATTGCTGGCGAGCGGGCCTTCCACTCCGTACCGCTGTCGGTGCAATCGAGCATATGGCTCAACGCGACAAAGGCATCATGGCCATCGAGATCAGCCATGGCCATGTCTCGTCGGAATAGCGTTCCCGAGGATAAAGCACCCCATCGCGTCGAGCCGGATCGACGGCAATGCGATGCTCGGCAGAATCGACTCGATCAATGCGATATCGTCGCGCGCCATCGTATCGCCAGCAGACTGGCGGCGCTGTAGTCGGTTCTTGCGGCGCTGCAGATCGCTCTCCGCGATCGTCGTTGCAGCCTTGATCGCCTCCAAAACCCCCGGCTGTTCGGACACAGTCTGGCAGGCACCGTCACGCACACGCCGGCAAACCGCCGGGAACACGGCGGGATCGATGAACTCGGCAAGAATATGCGGCCGACTACCCAGATTGACGTCCGTGCCTAGTCTCCCACTGTGACCATCATAAGGTTTTGATAGGATCGCGAGCAGCGCAGGATCGACCACCTCATCGCCATTGATATCGACGAACAATGTCTGTGCGCTTTGCGCAAAATAACGCTGTGCCCGACGCGAGGCGGCAAGTTCGCCCCGCGACGGCGCCAACAGGTCAGCGATATCGATATTTGGCTCGATGATGAAGCAAAGTTTGAAGCCGATCCAGGCATCCCCGAGCCAGTCCGAAACAGTGCGGTGGGTAATGAATGCGGTGCCCCGATCGTCCCAGCGCGTAAATCGGGCCAGCACGTCTATTAGGGGGGTGCCAGGGCGCAGCAAGGTTACAGCGGCGCGGCGCGTCGCAATCCGCCGCTTCCAGCTCAACGGCTGGGTCTCATCGAGTTCAAGCTGCTGCTGCCACGGCAATCTCGGGATCAGCGTCTGCTTGGTAATGCTGAGCTTGAACGGATCCTCATCGGGCCAGGCGAATGGCTGCTTCTTGAATTGCAACGTGCCGATCAACCATTGATCGACACCAGCTTCCAGCTTGGCCTCGTCAGCCTCGGCTTCGTCCAACGCCTGGATAAACGTCTCGACGGGCTCCTCGGCCAGGGCGATGCGGTCGAGCGCGTACTGCTCGTCCTGCGACTTTCGCTCGTCGGCAATCTGGTTGCGGATGTTAGCAGCCATTGCGACCAGCGCATTGGGTCCCTTCATCAGCAGTTCTTCGAGCGCCTTAGTCTCGATTGCGTCCAGGAGGAACTGCACATCGCTGATTGACCGATGGAAAATCGACAGCCCCTCGGCCAGTATCATGTGCCAGGCCGCAAAGGGGCTGTCATCTTCATTCGAGGGCAGCAAGATCCGATGCCGGATGATGTTCTGGAGGCGGCCATAGCGGTCGAGACGACCGATGCGTTGTTCGAGTCGGGCGGCGCTCAGCGGCAGATCGAGATGTACGATCGCGTCGGCGAAGCTGAGATTTAGCCCCTCCTCGGCCGAGCGATCGACAATGAGGATCGCGGTAGCCGGCGCTTGTGCGAACAACGCCACGACATCCTTGCCGTCGTCAGGTCCGCCGCACTCGGCTAGGAGCAGGCAAACCGCTCCGTCAACCGCATCCCGCAGTGCGTGGTGAAACGCTGCCGCCGTCGCAGACGCTGTCGCAAAAACCACGATCTTGGGATGATCTACATCCACCCGCAGCGTCTTGATCAGGCGCCGCGTACTTTCGACCATTGTTTCGATTCGGTCGGCGTCGTTGTAATCAGCGGCCTGTTCCCGCAAGGCGTCTAGAATTTCGACCTCACCCAGGAACATTGGGCTTACAACTGCAAGCCAAACGCGCAGCGCATCGCCGCCTTCGGAAATTGCACCGAGCAACTGGCGATAGCGAGTGGCGAGTGGCGCGCATCCAACCTCGTTATCGACGAG
>DAIMKE010000458.1:3720-5492 GCA_036721875.1 Bradyrhizobium sp.
TGCCGACCGCCAGTCTTCAACCGTGGCGAGCAGCAAAGCTAGAACCTCGCTCGGATCGTCTTCGGTGCGAACATGAGTCAGCACGCCACTCTCGGGCCCTCGTGGCCGAAACTCCCAACCGACGGCGTCAGCTCTCCGCGAGCGGATCAGCCGCTGATGAATGCGATAGCTGTCAGCGACGTGTTGTTTTAGCGCCCCACACAGGTCGGAAAGCCGCTCGGGTGCCTCACGCGTTGCGGCGATCAGTTGCGGCGCCAGATTCTGCACCACAGGATCCTCGGGGAAACCGCGCACGAGTTCGGCGCCGCGTTGGCGCAGGACTAGGCCTGGGGCGTCCGGGTCGAGACTGAGGAGCAATCGGCCAATAGCTCGCCGTTGTTGGAGCTTCGCTCGGAATCCGGTCAGATCGTCGAGCGGATGAGTGAGTGGATCGAGCAGGTTAAGTAGCGCCAGAAATCGGTGCTCCTCGCCGAGCGGCGGTGTCGCTGAGAGCAGCAGCAGAACAGGCACATCGCGGGCAAACTCCTGCAAGCGCGCAGCCGACTGAGCGAGTGGCCCACCCACAAGCCCGACCAAATGGTGCGCTTCGTCGACGACCAGTACATCCGGCATTCGCCTGACGCGCGCGATCTCGGCATGCGAACAGCACTTAAATGGCTCGGTAAACTGATCGAGGCGCAGCTTTTCGTTGAGTTCGCGCCCCCATTGGTCACAGAGCGCGGGCGGGGCGGCGATAAGCACCTGAGTGTCCGGATTGTCGATCAAATGTTGGCGGATGATCAGCCCCGCTTCGATCGTCTTGCCGAGGCCAACCTCATCAGCGAGCAGATAGCGCTGTATCGGGTCGCTCAAGACACGGCGTACCGCGGCGACCTGATGTGGGACGAATTCGATTCCAGCCGATAGCAACGAGGTCAGGCCCTGCGCTGCGCTTGTGAGCGCGCGTAGGGGTGCTAATGCAGCTTGGCGTCGATCATGGAGAAACTGGCTTTCCGCTCCACCGGCCACAAGAATTTCGGCTGGGTCCTCCGGAGCATTCCATGGGCGGACGAAGAGGTCGATTTCGCTAACGTCGCGCTGTTGGCCATTTGGAAAGCGAATTTCGTAGGAGACAAGGCCGTTCTCTTGCCGCAGATAATCAGTAACCCGCCCGACGCGCATACGATCATTTTCGCGAACATAAGCCCGAGTTTGTGGGCTCAAGTAGGCACGCGCAATCTCAGAAGCAGCGCATTCAATAGACTGAATGCGCCGAAGCGAATGGAAAACGGAAATAGTGCAGCGCCCTTCAGCCGCCGCTTCTAGTTTCCCGACACCCCTGTGTCCGGGTAGTTGGACCAACATTCCCCTAAACAGTTTCTCAACCTCCACGGGCGAATCGCGCACCGTTAGCCCTTGGAGATATTCTAAAGGGGATGGCTGAAGTACCAACCAATAAAAAGGTCTACCCGTCCGTTTTGACTGCGAACTTGTACCACCCGGCACTGCGAAGTTCGCAGGCTGGGCACTCGCCGCAGCCAAATCCCCAGTCGTTCAAGGTTTGGCGATCGCCAAGGTAACAGGTGTGAGACTCGGCTCTGATCAGATTGACCAACTCTGCCCCTCCCAACTCGTCAGCAAGATGCCATGTTGCAGCCTTGTCGATCCACATAAGCGGTGTATGCAGCACAAACCGGTGCTCCATACCGAGATTAAGTGCCACCTGAAGTGCTTTGATCGGTCGTGTCCCATAGCGTGGTGTAGCTGACGGTGGTCACCGGCGATTGCCGGTT
>DAIMKE010000459.1:0-5490 GCA_036721875.1 Bradyrhizobium sp.
GCAGCAGAGGGCGCCGGACGTCGATTCACCGTCGCAGGGGCTCTCATCGTATTGAGTGTGACCCTCGGCCTTCTCCTGGTATGGCGGACGTCGTCCAGCCTCCTCATCATTTTCGCGGGCATCCTGTTTGCATCGTTTCTCGATGCCTGTGCCCGGGCACTGGGTCCCGTCATCCCTGTCGGCCGCGCGTGGCGGTTGACCCTGGTGATTCTCATCCTGACGGGCATGATCGTGCTGGGCGCCGTCTGGGGAATAGGGAAAGTCCCCGAACAAGCGCGCCTCCTGATACGCGTCATGGATACCCAGGTCGATATCCTGCAGCAGCGCCTTCAGTCCGTAGGGGTTGAACTGTTTGGTCCGGACGGCGGCCGCGATTTTTCGCGCTGGTTTCCCGATCATGACAAGCTGTTCGGGCATGCCCAGACGGCCGTCGGCACCGCGTCCAGCATTCTGGCCAACATTCTCGTCATCGTGTTTCTCGGCCTGCTTTTCGCACTCGATCCGCAAGCCTACCGCGATGGCGTGGTGTTGCTGGTCAAGCCTTCGTCGCGCGAGCGTGTGCGGGACGTTCTGGACGAGATGGGTGGTGTCCTTCGCTCATGGCTTGTCGGACAGTTTATCCGGATCGTGCTGATGACCGCGTGCGTCTGGCTTGCTCTTTATCTCTTGGGGCTGCCTGGTGCTTTCTTGCTCGGTCTGCAGGCTGGCGTGTCGAATTTCGTGCCTTACCTCGGCCCGATACTGGCGGCCATTCCGGTCGGGTTGGTTGCCATGCCTCTGGGTCCCTCGATGCTGATCTGGGCAGTCGGGATATACACCGTCATACAGTCCATCGAAGGCTACGTGGTCGGACCTCTCATTCAGCGTCAGGCAGTCGAACTGCCGCCCGCATGGACCCTGGTGGCGATCGTCCTGTTTGGCTCCCTGTTCGGCGTGTGGGGTATTGCACTTGCGATGCCGTTGTTTGCGGTCGGCCGTGTCGCCGTTCTCCGGCTCTATGTCGAAGACTGGCTGGAAGGTGACCCCAAATAGCGATGGAGCAACGCTGGCGTGCTCGCATTAGTCAGAAGGCCGTCATGAATCCAGTCATCGATCCCCGCGGCGGCGACGTTGAGGATGATGCGTCAAGCACCAAACGCCGTTCGCTGCTATCGCTTGCCGGCAGCATGCTGGCCGAGATCAGTTTTCCGAAGCTGATCCTGTCCTGGATCATGCTGTTCGTCATCCCCGCCTTGCTGCTCGGAATCGCACCCCTCGTTGCCTCCGCCTGGGTCAGTCTGGTTTCGCACAAGATCACATCGCCGCTCCTTGGCGTCTGGCCCGCGTTGCTTCTTGTAGCTCTGCTCGCTCTCGGGTTTTTCGGATTGCGATCGATGCTTCGGATGGCCGAGAGCAGTTTCTGGTCCCTGAATTCGCTTGCCGTCGAACCAATCTACATCGCTTGCCGGGAGGGTTTGCGGCAGCTCGTCGAGAAGCTGGTGCAATCGCGTCTCAATGAACAGCAACTCGCGGCGGTGCGCGCCGGCACCGCCGGAGCGGCGGGCGTCGTCATCTCTGCTGCTGCGTTGGCAGTGTTGATGATTAGCTGGCCTGGCTCGCGCTGGCTGGGACAGGTCGCCGATCTTGCTTCGCCTCGCGATCTGGTTTCCGTCGCGCTGGCCAACAGTATTGTGCTTGTCGCCGCATACCTCGCCGTCGCCTCGCTCGTCTGGGCCTTCGCCGACGCGACTATGCCCCGGCTTCGGGATTTTGGTGATTTTCCTGGAAGTTCGCGCGCCGACCGGACGTGGCGCATCGCCCACTTGTCGGATATTCACGTCGTGGGCGAGCGCTATGGCTTTCGGATCGAGAGCGGCCGGGCAGGTCCTCGCGGAAATGAGCGACTCAACCGTCTGTTTGCGCTGCTGGACTCGGTCCATGCGAAAAATCCCGTCGACGCCATCGTTATCACCGGCGACATGACGGATGCGGGCCGGTCCGCGGAATGGTCGGAATTTTTCGATGCGCTGACGGCCTATCCCAGGCTGGCCGAGCGGGTTCTGATATTGCCGGGGAATCATGACCTCAACATCGTCGATCGTGCCAATCCGGCTCGTCTAGATCTTCCGACAAGCCCGAACAGAACCCTGCGGCGGCTCCGGTTCCTATCGGCGGCAGACGCACTCCATGGCGGGCGCGTTCGTTTGATCGACCAGACCGGCCGCTGCCTGGCGGGCAGCCTTGCCGAAGCGCTCAAGCCGCACCAGGCGGAAATCGCCAGATTTGCCGACGTCGGAAGGCCGCGGTTATCCAGGGCTCTGAATGAACTATGGGCGGCGGTCTTCCCAATGGTGTTGCCGCCCGACCGCGACGACGGTCTCGGCATCATTCTGCTGGACTCGAACGCGGATACGCACTTCTCCTTTACCAATGCTCTGGGGATGATTTCGTTGGAACAGGTAAAGGGGATTGAGATCGCCGCCGCGCAGTATCCTCAGGCCTACTGGGTCATCGCGCTTCACCACCATGTCATCGAGTATCCGAAAGTGACAAAGGTACTGGCTGAACGGATCGGTACAGCGTTGGTGAACGGAAACTGGTTTGTCCGCCGATTGCAGGCATTGGGTGACCGGGTCGTGCTGTTGCATGGTCACCGGCATACCGACTGGATCGGAAAATGTGCCGCGCTCTCCATCGTGTCGGCGCCGTCTCCGGTCATGGACGCGACCGACGACGAGAATACCTACTTTTACATTCATACGCTGGCGGCGCAGAGCGGCGGATCGCTCGGCTTGCTAAAGCCCGAGCGCATCGTTGTAGCCGGGCAACCTGTGGGCAACGGCTAGGGTCTGATTCAGTCTTGCTGGATCAGACCCACAACACATCGCGCCGGCTCGAAAGTGCTCGTACATTCTGGCAGCCGGTTGCGATCGCGGAACTGCACTTACGTCGACGGTGTCGGTTGCGGCGGTGCCTCGGTGGGGGCTGCCTTGGCAAGAGCATCGCGCAGTACCTGTTCCTTCGACTCGTCAAGTGACGTTTTCAGCACGGTGCCTCCGGCATCCTGGATTTCCTTGAGCACCTTGTCCGCCGTCATGTTCTTGATGAGAACGAACAGCGCGGCATTACCCGGCTGGATGCTCGCGGCGAGTTCCTTCATGAAATTATCATTGATGCCAAAATCGGACAGCGCGCCACCGAGTGCACCCGAAGCGGCGCCCAACGCAACGCCTACAATCGGATTGAGGAATAGGACGCCGATCAGAAGGCCCCAAAAACTTCCCGAGGCCGCTCCCACGGCCGTCGTGTTGACAAGCTGGTTCAGCTTGACCGCGCCTGCCTCGGTCTTGACCGCAATGACGGCGTCATTGAGCGTTATCAAATATTCCTTCTGTAGTTTGAACAGGCGCTGGCGTACTTCTTCGGCTTTCTCCTCGGACGGATAGACGATCACGATCAGATCAGACATGGGAACCTCCGTTGGATTTAAAGTCTCGCTATGGCGTCCTGCATAGAACCGCACAGCGTGCTGACGCTCGGGCAACTGCAAAAGTCCTGTAGAGACTGCGATGCCATGCGCATTTCGTTTCGATGTGCCCTGACCATGGAGATAAACACGGAAGAAGGCACTTGTCTTTCAGGGTAATTCCCGGTCCCACTGGGGTAATCATCTGATGCCCCGCGGTGCGGTATTGCTGCAAGTTTGCGGAAATATCGCCGCCATGGCGAGGCGGTGCGATGATGTGCGCGCAGGTTACCGCTGCAAGGCATTCGGCAGAGCAGTTGTAGGTTGGAGGGCGGGCTAGCCACAGACAGGCATATACCGCGTTGGCATTTCCCATGACCGAACTTGATGCGTCGTCAGATCGCAATGTTGTTGATCACAACGCCGGCAAGATCAGCCTGCTTCGCCGGCAGTTGCCTTTTCTTGCCATCCTTGCGCTGGCGATCGGAGGCGTTGCCTACACCAACATCTCGCAGCGGCCGCTCGTCGGCTATTGGGAGTTTCTGGCCATCGTAATGGGCATCGTCTGCGTTGTCAGCCAGTGGTCGGAACTCGAAGACAAGGATTCACGCTTTCGACTGATGTGGACGCAGGCACTGCATTGGCTGGCCGTTCTCGTGACGATGAACATCATGCTCCTTGGAGGCGTGCAGCAGCTGCTGCCCACGCTGGCCACCAGTCTCATCCTTCTCGTATTGCTGGCTCTGGGAACATTCCTCGCCGGAGTTTACCTGCGGTCGCTGCAGATCGGCTTTCTCGGAATTGCGTTGGCGCTGGCAGTTCCGGCGATTTCGTGGGTCAAGCAATCCGCGCTGTTCTTTATTCTGGCTGCGGTGTTCCTCGTCGGGCTCGCCATGGCGTTCTGGTCATATTGGGGCGATACGCATCCGGTAGGCCCGGAGCGCCGGAAACGTGCCGGTGCGGTCGCCGGCATCGGGGAGGGTTAGGACCATGTCGGATTATGATCGAAATACAACGGCCCCCGGAATTCCCGCCACCGGCGCCGTTGCCATAGACGCCGGCCTGCGTGAATACATGCTGCGCGTTTACAACTACATGGCCGCAGGCGTTGGCCTGACCGGCGTGGCCGCGTTCCTGACCTATCAGCTCACTGGTCCTGAATTGCTTCAAAGTCCGCTGATGTGGGTATTTATACTGGCGCCGCTGGGGCTGGTATTTTTCATCAGCGCCCGGATCAACACGCTGTCGGTGGAAACTGCGCGAGCATTGTTTTTCCTCTATGCCGTCCTGGTCGGCATTTCATTGTCGACCATCTTCCACATCTACACGGAGTCCTCGATCACGCGGGTGTTCTTCATCTCGGCGGCGGCCTTCGGCGCGCTCAGTCTCTGGGGTTACACCACCCCGCGAAGCCTGTCGGGATTCGGAACTTTCCTGTTCATGGGTTTGATCGGGATCATCATTGCGAGCCTGGTCAATCTGTTCCTGAGATCGAGCGGGCTGGACTGGATGATCTCCATCGTCGGCGTCGGCGTCTTTGCGGGCCTGACGGCGTACGATACCCAGCGGATCAAGGAGATGTATGATCGCAACGACGACGCCATTTCGAGGGGCCGCAAGGCTGTGATGGGCGCGCTGTCGCTCTACCTCAACTTCATCAACCTGTTCATGATGCTGCTGCGGCTGATGGGGGGACGACGTTAATGCGTCAGTGGTCGTTATGCAGCGAAGTCATTGAAAGTAAATCAAATATCAGCCGCTGTAATCGGCGTGGGGCTGAGCTCCGCTGATCCGGCGTCCTGCGCGCGCAAGGCTGCCATCCGCAGACCTCTTGGCCCGGGCTATTCCCGTCCAACTGTCCGACGGGCTATCCTCACCCCAGAAAAGCGGGAGGAAGCATGGGTCGGAAGATCGTCATCGTCGGAGCAGGTGCGGTCGGCGGGTATGCCGGCGCGCATATGGTGCAGGCGGGCGAGGATGTGACATTCATCGATCCGTGGCCCGAGCACGTCGAGCACATGCGGAAGCATGGCTTGCGCGTCACC
>DAIMKE010000460.1:0-5479 GCA_036721875.1 Bradyrhizobium sp.
CAGCTGCACGGTGCCATCGGGATCGAACACGATCTTGCCGAGCTCCGGGCTCGGCGGCGCCGTGACCTCGAGATAGGAGCCCACCGCGATGCCGCGCAGCTTGCCGGCCTTCTTGCTCTCCTTCTTGCGCTTGGCGAAGTTCTCATGGTCGGAGATCTCGAGCGCCTTGTTGAACACGGCCTGGAAGTCGCCGCTGTCATAGGTGACGCCGGAGGAGGCCTGGAACGGGATCTGGTTCGGCTTGATGAAATTGCGCTTGCGCAAGGTGAGGCGATTGATGCCCATCTCGTCGGCGGCGCGGTCGATCAGCCGTTCCATGTAGTAGTTGGCCTCGGGCCGGCCGGCGCCGCGATAGGCGCCCATCAGCGTGGTGTTGGTCAGAACCGTCTTGATGTCGACGCCGAGCAGCGGCGTGCGGTAGACGCTCGCGAGATTCTTGCCGGTATTGAGCGACAAAGGTCCCGGCGCAACGCCGGTGATGTAGGCGCCGAGATTGCCGTAACCCTGCAGGCGCACCGCGAGGAACCCGCCTTCGGCGTCGAGCGCGAGTTCGGCATGGATGAGCTGCGCGCGGCCCTGGCTGTCGGACAGGAAGCTGGTCGAGCGCTCGTCGGTCCACTTCACCGGACGTCCCAGCACCTTCGCCGCGTGCGCGATGCAGGTGTACTCAGGATAGTTCATGTTCTTCATGCCGAAGGAACCGCCGACATTGGCGGTGAGAATACGAACCTTGTCGGTCGGCACGTTCAGGATTTTTGCAAAGCCGGCCTTGTTGCCGGCGACGCCCTGGGTCGGAACCTGCAGCGTGAAGCGCTCGCTGGTCTTGTCGTAGGCCGCCAGCGCCACGCGCGGCTCCATCGAGACGACGGCCACGCGGGTGTTGACGATGTCGAGTTTTGTCACATGCGCGGCGGCGGCGAATGCTGCATCGATCTTCGCGGTGTCGCCATAGTGATAGTCGAGCGCGACGTTGTTGGGGATGTGGTCGTAGAGCAGCGGCGCGCCGGGCTTTGCGGCCTCCGCAGCATCGGTCACGGCGGGCAGCGGCGCGATATCGACTTCGACGGCTTCAGCGGCATCGCGCGCCTGCGCCAGCGTCTCCGCGACCACGAAGGCCACGGGATCGCCGACGAAGCGCACCTTGTCGGTCGGAAGCGCGGGGCGGTTGGTCTGCAGCAGCGGCGAGCCGTCGCGGCTCTTCAGCGGCAGGCCGCAGGTGAAGGGGTTGTAGCCGGCGGCTTCCAGGTCCTTGCCAGTCCAGACGCCGAGCACGCCCGGCATCGCCTTCGCGGCTGCCGCATCGATAGCCCGGATGGTTCCGTGGGCATGGCTGGACCGGACCATGAAGCAATAGGCCTGGCCGGGAAGCGAGAAGTCGTCGGTGTACTTGCCCTTGCCGCGGACCAGCGTGTCGTCCTCCTTGCGGCGCACGGGCTGCCCCACACCATATTTTTGCAGTGCGATAGCGTTTTCCAGCGATGACGGCGGCGTGTGATCCTGCATTGAAAAAGCACCTGAACTGCCTGGATTCCCGAACTTTTGCGGGTTCCCGCTCAGATAACGCACCGCACCACCGGCGACAACGCCTGATTGGACATCAGTCCCATGTGATGCGTTGTTGCTTAGCCCTTTGACGCTGCTAAAGTTTCCGTGAACGGTAATTCTCGGCGGCCCGGTGTGCCGGGCCGCGGAAAGACAATTTTGATGAATGAGGATCCGCGGCTGCGTGAGGCCCTTCAGCCCTGCGCAAGCCCGTCAGGGTCGGTTGCCGCGGACATCGGGAACGGTGTCTACGCCGCGCTCGACCTGGGCACCAACAATTGCCGGCTTCTGATCGCCAGCCCGGCGGGCGATGGTTTTCGCGTGATGGATTCGTTCTCGCGGATCATCCGCCTCGGCGAGGGCATTTCCGCGACCGGTTCGATCAGCGAGGCCGCGATCGACCGCGCCATCGCGGCGCTCAGCATTTGCAGCGACAAGATCCGTTACCGCAAAGCCAAGCGCCTGCGACTGATCGCGACCGAGGCCTGCCGCGCCGCCGCCAATGCCGACAGCTTCCGGGCCCGTGTCGCCGCCGAGACCGGCATCCGGCTCGAGGTGATCGACCGCGAGACCGAGGCGACGCTTGCGGTGATCGGCTGTTCGCCCCTGCTCGACGTCAGGGGGCGGGGCGCGATCCTGTTCGACATCGGCGGCGGATCGACCGAACTGGTTCGCATCGAGCGCGATCCTGAAGCGCAGGATGCGCCGCCGCGGATCAAGGCCTGGATGTCGATCCCGCTCGGCGTCGTCACGCTGGCCGAGCATTTCGGCGGCAGGGACGTGACGACGGAATCCTACGCGCGGATGAAGCGGGAGGTGGCCCAACACGTCGTGCCGTTCGCGGCCGAACATGGCGGCGATCTGCGCGACATGCACATGCTCGGCACCTCGGGCACCGTGACGACGCTGGCCGGCGTCCATCTCAATCTGGCGCGTTACGACCGCCGGCGGATCGACGGTATCTGGATGGACGATTCAGATGTTACCGCCGTCATCCAGCGCCTGCTCGGCATGAGCTACCAGGAGCGCGCCGACAACAATTGCATCAGCCTCGAGCGCGCCGATCTGGTGCTGGCCGGCTGCGCCATTCTCGACGCGATCCGGGAAGTCTTCCCGCTGCCGCGCCTGCGCGTCGCCGATCGCGGCCTGCGAGAGGGGATGCTGGTCGAGATGATGCGCGAGGACGGTGCGCTCCGCATCAGTTAACAGTCATTCCGGGGCGATGCGAAGCATCGAACCCGGAATCTCGAGATTCCCCGGTGCGCAATTGCGCACCTGAGGTTCGCTTCGCGCCCCGGATTGACGATTTAAGGAATGATATGGCCAAAGACACCACCGGACGGCTACACGTCACGGTCAAGACCGGCGGCAAGCGCAAGCTGTCGTCAAAACTCTGGCTGGAGCGCCAGCTCAACGATCCCTATGTGACGAAGGCCAAGCGGGACGGCTATCGCTCGCGTGCGGCCTACAAGCTGATCGAGATCGACGACAAGTATCACTTGCTCAAACACGGCATGGCCGTGGTCGATCTCGGCGCCGCTCCCGGCGGCTGGAGCCAGATCGCGGCGAAGCGCGTCGGCGCCGTCAACGGCAAGGGCAAGGTGGCCGCGATCGATCTGCTGGAGATGCCTGAAATCCCCGGCGTGAGTTTCGCGCAGCTCGATTTTCTGGCCGAGGACGCGCCCGAGAAACTGATCGCCATGATGGGCGGGCGCGCCGACGTGGTGATGTCCGACATGGCCGCCAACACCACCGGCCACCGCAAGACAGATCAACTCCGCATCATCGGTCTGGTCGAGAGCGCGGCGGCGTTTGCCTCCGATGTGCTCAATCCAGGCGGCACGTTCCTGGCAAAGGTCTTTCAGAGCGGCGCCGACGCCGAACTGGTCGCGCAGTTGAAGCGCGACTTTGCCAGCGTGCGCCACGTCAAGCCGGCCTCGAGCCGGCAGGATTCGTCAGAGCGTTATGTGCTGGCGATGGGGTTTCGCGGGCAGTCCAATCGGGGCTGACACAAGATTGCTCCCAGCAAATCTCTGGGGCTCTGGAACTTTCTCGCAATAGCGGTGTTCTGGTTGTCAGGCGCAGTCTGTCCAACTGCATGCAGTTTGACGCGCCATGCAGGAGCGAGCCGCGCCTCCGTCTGGGAAGGAGTATTCCCGCGATGGAGCAGAGGACCAAGGTTGGTAATCGACTGCTGGCTGCGTTGCCGCCGGCAGACATAGATCTTCTTGTGCCGCATTTCCGGAAAGTGGCGCTCGAACGCGACACCGTGCTGGTGCGGTCGGGTGATCCGGTCCAACGGATTTATTTCCCCTTGAGCGGCCTGGTCGCCTTCATCATGGACATGCCGAGCGGCGAGACGGTTGCGACCGCTGTCATCGGCAATGACGGCGCCGCGGGCCTCTTGTCAGCGCTCGGACCTACGCGCTCTCCGGTGACGACAGCGGTGCGAATCGCGGGCACTGCCCTGCAAATCTCGCCGGCACGATTCCAGGCGGCGCTCAGGCGCAGCAACCCCGTCAGGGAGGCGGTTCAAACGCTGACGCGGTCGCTGCTGGCCCAATTCCAGCATACCGCCGCGTGCAACGCGCTGCATACGGTGGAGGCGCGGCTGGCGCGTTGGTTGCTGCAGGTCCACGACCGCGCCGATGGCGATGTCCTGCCGCTGACGCAGGAGACGCTCTCCGAAATGCTCGGCGTACGCAGGCCGACCGTGACACATGTGGTTCGCCGGCTGCGCGCGTCGGGTGCGATCCGGTCCAACCGGCGAAGTCTTATAGAGATTGACCGGCCGCACCTCGAAGCGGCGGCGTGCGAGTGCTACCAGCTGATGCGCCGGAGGCTTGAGCTGATCAACTCGCCGGAAGAGATGCATCCGTCCGATAGCGCCCGATCGGCGGCTGATCGCCGCCCGCAAGCTCCGCTGTTTGCCAAGCCGGACGACGCCCTTCTGCGGACGCGAACCCACGGGATGGTCCACCGGCCAAGGAGCCATTAACGGAATCGCCGCGGCGCAATGGCCCGATCTCGCGCAACGACGTTATGCGGATCGCAGCGCAAGTGAGGTCGTCAGCCTCTGCCGCCTCTCTGCGGGCTCGTGAACCCAGGCATCTCTGGCAAACCATTCGTGATTGGTTTTGCAGATCGAACAGAAGGTGCGTCCGAAAAATACCGGACTGCACCGAAACCTTTCCCGATCCATCGTTATGTCTGTCGGGATAGCGCGCCCCGTTGCGGGGCATTTGATCATGACGACGCCCATCATGTTCCTCGCTGGCTGTATTGGTGTTTGCGGCATGTCGGTCCACCGTCGGCTGGAGTGCGTCCTTCTCGATGGGGCGCGCTATTCCAGCCGTTCTCGGTGGGGCTGCAGAGGTTTGGATGCAGACTAGGAGGCCTTCTGCATCGCGCCGGCAAAGCCCTTCTTGATCGGCTCGGCAGTTTCGCTTGCGACCTTGCGCGCAATCTCCCAGAGTTCCCGGCCTTGCGCGGTCGTGGTTTCGAAGTTCTTGCGGCCATGCGTGGCGGAAAGCTGCAGGAGTTCCGAAGGCGACTTCGTGCCCAGTAGATGGCGGAGAAAATCGAGGGCCGAGTCGGTGTTGGCGCCCGAGAACTCGATGACCTTGGCGGTGTAATCCGCGATACCCTTGGCGTTGGTCGAATAGGCTTCGCTGAGGACGTCGTTGAACGCTCCGGAGGCAGCGTTCAGCTTTGCGCAATTTTCCTTTGCGCGCGCGAGGCTCTGCTCGGTCATTCCGTTGAGGAATGCCGGCGCGGCGAAGTATGGCAGGCCGAGGCCATGCCCCACATCAGCGCCGGCTTTCGGATTGGCATTCGCTTCATTCGTATTGGCTTCATTCACAGCTTTGATGTCCTTTTACTCGTTACCGAATCGACGGAGCTGCGAAGCGCATGTCCCGTCGGGCCTCGATATGGC
>DAIMKE010000461.1:0-5465 GCA_036721875.1 Bradyrhizobium sp.
CTCCCGCACAGCCTTCGCGCGTGCCCTCGATCGGCCGCCCCGAACCGCGGCGCCCCCAGCGCGAAGTCGAGTCCGAGCCCGGCGATCATTCGCATCTTCCGGCGTTCCTGCTGCGGCCGGTCCGCGCACGCGTCTGAACGAACTCGGCGTGATACAACGGCCGGAACATTTACCGGCCGTTCATTATCCTCAATTAGCCTGCCGGCGATAATTTAGTCATTCCTGCGCACGGCAACGAGCGGCACTGCTCGATATTGGGGACGGATCAGTGGTCAAGCTGCTGGACGAACACGAGCGCACTTTGGCGTTTGCCGAAGTCGCGTTGGGCCAGATCAAATCCCTCCGACAGACCGCCGTCCCGCGCAATTACGAGATCTGGTACGTCTACGCGACCGGGTACAACGCGCCCCTCAACAAGATCATCAACGAGACGCTGGCGCGCAGCGGCAAGCTGAGCGAATCCGATCTCGAACAGATCTACGAAACCTTTCTCTCGCACATCAAGGCCTCCGACCGCATCGACAAGGTCGGCGCGCGCGTGATCGGCGAAATCGACGACGTGATGAGCCTGATCGTCGATGCGCACGGCATGTCTCAGAATTATGACGCCAGGCTGAGCGGCGCCACCGAGAAACTCCGGAGCGCCAAAAACCGCGACCAGATCAAGGCCGTCGTCGACGGCCTGTTGAAGTCAACCCGCGAGATGCAGGAGACCAACAAGGCGCTGGAAAGCCGGTTGGCGCTGTCAAAGACCGAGATCAACAATCTCCAGCACAGCCTCGAGGCGATCCGGGCCGAGAGCCTGACCGACCCGTTGACGGGACTGGGCAACCGCAAATATTTCGACCGCTCGTTCGCCATGGCGGTTCAGGCGGCACTTGCGAGCGGCGAGCCGCTGTCGCTGCTGATGTTCGACATCGATCATTTCAAGTCGTTCAACGACTCCTACGGCCACCTCACCGGCGATCAGGTGCTGCGGCTGGTCAGCATGTCGCTGAAGCAGACCATCAAGGGCCAGGACATTACCGCACGCTACGGCGGCGAGGAATTTGCCGTCGTGCTGCCCAATACCGCGCTGCGCCAGGCGCTGACGGTCGCCGACCACATCCGCCGCGCCGTCATGGCCAAGGAATTGAAGAAGAAGTCGACCGGCGAAATCCTCGGCCGCGTCACCATCTCGGTCGGCGTTTCCATGCTGAAGGCCGGCGATGACACCGACTCGCTGATCGAACGCGCCGACGCCTGCCTCTACGCCGCCAAGCGCAACGGCCGCAACCGCGTCATCTGCGAAGCCGACCCCGAATACGCGGACGAGACCCGCAGCCAGGTCGCCTAAGCCCGCTTGGCCTTGCGCTTCGCCGGCTTTCGATTCGCGGCCTTGGCCGGCTTGCGCGCAGCCTTCGGGGCCGCCTTCGTTGTCGACGCCTTGCGCGCCTTCGGTCGCTTGCGCAGAGCCGCGCGTTGCGCCGCGGCCAGCGCCGCCCTCGCCCATTCAGCCAGTTCCTCGGAATCGTCAAACAGCCGCGCCGGCAATTGCCAGTACGAATTCACCGTGACCGTCCTGGTCCGCGTCTGATACTGAAACGGCTGCGATCCCTCCGCTTCGAATTGCGGAATGGTCTGGTCGTCGGCGCGAAAATAGAGCCCGGCACGCAGCGCGAGCGCGAAGTTGGTACCGTCGGCGGAGATGCCGTAACCGGAGAACATTTTCCTGATAGTCACCGAACCGAAATCGGCAAACAGGTCAATCAGGAAGTCACGATCCATAAGAATCACTCGTGCCCCGGATGCTCCGCAGCGCGAAGCGGTGCGCTGCTGGTCCGGGGCCCATCGCTTCGCAGCAAGGTCCCGGCTCCGAGCAGCAGCGTAAGTACGCTGCAGCGCGTCCGGGACATGAGGCTAGACCTTCGCCGGCGTCAGTTGCACGGACTCGCCGCAACCGCAGGCCGAGACCTGGTTCGGGTTGTTGAAGATGAACTGGGCCTGCATCTTGTCGGCCTTGTAGTCCATCTCGGTGCCGAGCAGGAACAGGACCGCCTTGGGCTCGACCAGGATCTTCACGCCCTTGTCCTCGACAACTTCGTCGGTCGGGCGGATCTCGTGGGCATATTCGACCGTGTAGGACTGGCCGGCGCAGCCGCCGTTCTTTATGCCGACGCGAAGGCCGACGATCTCGGAATCGGCGCGTCTCGTCAGTTCGGTAATCCTTTGCGCGGCCGCATCGGTCAGTTTCATGACCTGCGGGCGGGGCCGCGGTTTCGGCTTGGCCGTGGTGGGTGAAGCGGGTGTCATGCTAGCCATCTGATCATTCCCAACGGCAAATCAATGCCAGTCATCTTCCCTGAGGACCGTTAACCGCACACTCTCACCACATATTGAGGACGAGGCGGGCCTCGTCGGACATGCGATCCGGCGTCCAGGCCGGATCCCACACCAGATTGACGTTGACGACGCCCACACCTGGCACGCTGGCGATGGCGTTCTCGACCATCGTCGGCAGTTCGCCGGCCGCAGGGCAGTTTGGCGTGGTCAGCGTCATCATCACATCGACGCTGCGGTCATCCTTGAGGTCGACCTTGTAGATCAGGCCGAGTTCGTAGATGTCGGCCGGAATTTCCGGATCGAATACCGTCTTCAGCGCGGCAACGATTTCGCCACCCAACCGCTCGGTCTCCTCCGGCGGCAGCGACGAGATGGTTTCCATATTGGCGGTCTTGATTTCGGCCGTGTCACTCATGCGAACAAATCCCGCGCCTTGATCAGCGCCTGTGCCAGATGGTCGACTTCTTCCCGGGTATTATACATCCCAAACGATGCGCGGCAGGTGGCTGTGATATTGAACCGCTCTAAAAGCGGCATCACGCAATGGGTTCCGGCGCGCACCGCAATGCCCTGCCGGTCGATCACGGTCGCGACGTCGTGGGGATGGGCGCCCTTCATCTCGAAGGAGATCACCGGTCCCTTGCCGCGCGCGGTGCCGATCAGCCGCAGCGAGTTGATTTCGCGCAGGCGCCCCTCGGCATAGGTCAGGAGATCGTGCTCATGTGCCGCGATGCGTTCCTTGCCGATCGAATTGACGTAGTCGATCGCAGCGCCCAACCCAATCGATTCCACGATCGCAGGCGTTCCGGCCTCGAACTTGTGCGGCGGGTCGCCATAGGTCACCCAGTCGCGGGCGACCTCGCGGATCATCTCGCCGCCACCGTTGTAGGGCCGCATCGCGACCAGGTGCTGATGCTTGGCATAGAGCACGCCGATGCCGGTCGGGCCGTACAGCTTGTGGCCGGTGAAAACGTAGAAATCCGCGTCGATGTCCTGCACGTCGATCGTCATGTGGACGGCGGCCTGGCTGCCGTCGACCAGCACCGGGATGCCGCGGGCATGCGCGATCTTCACCACGTCCTTGACCGGGACGACGGTGCCGAGCGCGTTCGACATCTGCGTGATCGCCACCAGCCTGGTGCGATCAGTCAGCAGTTTTTCGAACTCCTCGATCAGGAAATTGCCTTCGTCATCGACCGGCGCCCACTTGATCACGGCGCCGTGGCGCTCGCGCAGGAAGTGCCAGGGCACGATGTTGGAATGATGCTCCATGATGGAGATCACGATCTCGTCGCCGGCCTTGATGTTGGGCTCGCCCCAGGACGACGCCACGAGATTGATCGCCTCGGTGGCGTTGCGCGTGAAGATGATCTCCTCGGTGCGTCCGGCATTGAGGAACTTTGCGACCTTGGCGCGGCCGCCCTCGTAAGCCTCAGTCGCGGCATTGGCGAGGTAATGCAGGCCGCGATGCACGTTGGCGTATTCGGTCTTGTAGGCCTCGGTCATGCGGTCGAGCACGGCGCTCGGCTTTTGCGCGGAAGCCGCGTTGTCGAGATAGACCAGCGGCTTGCCATAGACTTTCATCGCCAGCGCCGGAAAATCCTCGCGCACGCGGGCCACGTCATAGGCACCATTGCTGACGGCGGGATGCTGGGTCATGCCCGCGCCTCCAGCCAGCGCTGCGCCGCCGCGATCGCGAGCTCCCGCAGATCGTCGTTGACGATCGATTCGATGGCCTCGCCCACGAACGCCTGGATCAGCAGCGCCTGGGCTTCCTTCTCGGACAGACCGCGGGCGCGCAGGTAGAACAGCAGGCTCTCGTCGAGCGCGCCGGTGGTGGCGCCATGGCCGCAGGTGACGTCGTCGGCGAAGATTTCCAGTTCCGGCTTGTTGTCGGCCTCGGCCTCGTCGGACAGCAGCAGCGCCCGCGTCATCATCTTGGCGTCGGTCTTCTGCGCCTGGGGACGGACGATGATGCGGCCCTGGAACACCGAATGGCCGCGGTCGTCGGCGACGGCGCGAAAAACCTCGCGGCTGGCGCAGTTCGGCACCGCATGGTCCATGAACAGCGTGGTGTCGGCATGCTGGCGGCCGTTGAGCAGATTGACGCCGTTGGTCTCGACTTTTGAATGCTCACCGGCGAACGCGATGGTCGCCTGGTAGCGGCTGACGGCAGCGCCCGAAGTCATGCCAAACGTATTGAAGTGGGTGTGCGCGCCCAGCGAGATCACGGCGGAGGAGATGTTGAAGGACTCGCGGCCGTCCTCGATCAGACGAACATGGTCGAGCCGCGAATTGTCGCCGATCGTAACGATCAGGGAATCGTGGGCCTGGTAGGTCTTTGCGCCGTCGGCCGCAATGTAGCTCTCGACCAGCGTCGCTCCAGCATCCCTGCCGAGGCGCAGCAGCGAGCGGGTGAACATCGCCGCGGGCGCTGTGCCGCCGGCGATATGAACGATATGCAGCGGCTGAGTCAGCACGATGCCATTGGCGATCTCGATTACCACGCCATCGGTCATCATCGCGCTGTTGAGCGCGACCATCGGATTGGCGTTATCGGGCGTCAACAACTGCGCCTGCAGGCCAGCGTCGCCACCCTCCAGCACGTCGCGCAACGTGCGGATCGTCAGCCCCTTCTCAAGGCCGTCCAATTCGGACATTTGTGGCGCGAACACGCCGTCCACCAGCACCAGCCGGCGCGCACCTTTGACCTTCTGCAGCGTCAAAGCCGCCGCAGCGCGCTTCAGCGCGGCAGCATCCGGCGCGGGCGCCGGCGGCAGCACCTCCCGCATCAGCGCACGCAGGTCGGTGTATTTCCAATCCTCGATACGGCGGTTCGGCAGGCCCACGCGCTCGTAAGCCTCGAAGGCGGCACTTCGCGCCTCAGCGACCACGCCGGTGCCGGGCAGCCGGTCGCGCGCGACCGCAAAGCTGTCGCTCACCGCGCGTCCCCGTTTCATCTTTTTGCCAACGCCAGATTCATCACAATACCCGTCAGGCTGCGTCTTCGAACTGGGCGTAGCCGGAAGCCTCGAGCTCCAGCGCCAGCTCCTTGCCGCCGCTTTTGACGACCCGGCCCTTTGACATCACGTGCACGAAGTCAGGCACGATATAGTTGAGCAGCCGCTGATAGTGGGTGATTA
>DAIMKE010000462.1:0-5458 GCA_036721875.1 Bradyrhizobium sp.
CCTTCCAGCCCCAATAGGTCCAGCAGCCGGCGAGGCGGTCGAACACCTGCTTGGCTGAGAGTTCGCTGACGAAGCGCTCGGATTCGGGGAGCAGGGCGAGCGCCTCGGTGTCGGGCACCGAGCGCCACAGCCACGACGGCACGGTCTCTTCCTCGACCTTCTTCAGGCGCGCGGCGACGCCGGCCTTGCGAAAGTATTTCTGCGCCAGAACGTCCGAGGCAACCTGCGACCAGAACTGCGGCACCTCGACATTTTCCAGCCGGAACACGATCGAACCATCGGGGTTGCGGATCTCGGATGTCGTCAGCCTGAAATCAATCCCTGCGTAGGGTGACTGGCCGGATGTGGTGTTGCGTCGTTCGATTCGCATAGGTCGTGCCCCGTCTTCTTGTGACCGGACTGCATTCCCGCAGGCCCGGATGTTATCCATTAAGCGAGCCACCGCCCCACATTCTCACGCGAAAATGTGGCCCCAACGGCCCGCCAGCTCGACCGGTGGTCCCGGTCCTGTTTTCTGCTTCGCCACCCCAGAGCCCCCGATCCGCGCATTGGCGGGAGGACCCTAATCCACGCTTACCTCGGGCCTTTGCGGCCCGTTTTTTAACGTCCCAAAACCCACTCCGAAGCAGACAAAACCCTCCGCCCATGCCTCAACCGGCAGCGGAGTGCTCCGTTTCGGAACCCCATTTGGGAACGACCGGCGGGACCCAAAACCAGAACTCGCGCCGAACAGGTTGAAGGCTAGGCCAAACCCGTCCGACCCGTCAAGGACTAGTACGAGTTCCTGAATCAAATACTAAATATGGTGGAAAAGGAGGGAAAACAGGGGGTGGTCCCGCGCCTGTGATGGCGCCAACTATCGGTGAGTCCTCAGGGATTCCCAAGGGAAAAAAATTGTCCCCACCCTGTGGAGCGAGGCTTCGCCCGCTAATCACAGGGCAGGTATTTCTTCAGGCTCAGGGGTTGCGTGTGTCAGACTCACCCCAAGGGCCACGGCGTGGGGGGTCTGGCATGCCGGCGCCGCCGTGGTTCGCTGCCCGGATAACAGGCAAGGTGAGGGCCGATTCCATTCCCTGCCGGGCTCCATGTCAGAATCAAAACCCACCACGGGTGCGCGGATCGCGCCCGCGGGCCTGATGTTCCTCGCCATCACCTCCGTTGGCTGGGGCTTCAACTGGCCCGTCACCAAATACCTTTTGAGCGAACTGCCGCCGCTGACGCTGCGCGGCACCACCGGCGTGATCGGCGCGATGCTGCTGGCGGGTCTCGCGCTGGCGTTCTCGCAGAGCCTGAAAGTCGAGCGGCATCTGTGGCCGCGGCTGATGCTGGCGGCGCTGTTGAACGTCACGGGATGGATGGTGCTGATGGGGCTGGCGCTCTTGTGGCTGCCGGCGAGCGAGGCGGCGCTGATCGCCTACACCATGCCGGTATGGGCCTCCTTGATCGCCTGGCCGGTGCTTGGCGAGCGGCCGACCTGGCTGCGCACGGTCGCGCTGGTGATGGCATTCGCGGGGCTCGCCGCCATCATGGGCGGCAACGGCATCACGGCCACCACCGAAAAGCTGCCGGGCATATTGATGGCGCTGACCGGCGCGATCGGCTTCGCGCTCGGCACGGTGCTGGCGAAGCGGCTGCCATTGCCGCTGCCGCCGATCCCGGCCGCGGCCTGGCAGATCGGGCTCGGATGCTTTCCGATCGTCATTTTAGGGCTGGCGTTCGAGACCACGCAACTAGAGAAGGTGACGCCGCTCGGCTGGTGGCTGCTGGTCTATTCGACCGTGATCCAGTTCTGCGTCGCCTATGTCTCCTGGTTCGCCGCGCTGGCGCGGCTGCCGGCCTCGGTGGCTGCGATCGGCACCATGGCGGTGCCGGTCATCGGCGTGGTCGCATCGGCGATCGCGCTGGGCGAGCCGCTCGGGCTAATCCAGATCGTGGCGCTGGTGTTCACGCTGGCCGGCGTGGTGCTGGCGACGCGGTCTTAGGCGCAGCGGAAGGCACCCGCGCAAAACGAAATGCGTTCGTTGGCTGCGGGACGGGGCGCAGCCGGAAATTGCGCGATGATTCAAAAAATGGCAATTATGGGTTGCGGCCTCGTCGTGGCCGCCGCTCCGTCTTGCAAAGTGGAGGATCGGATGCCTAACCCTCGGCTGATTTACGCGATCTTCGAGGGCGGTGGCGCCAAAGGCATTGCGCACCTCGGTGCAGTCGAAGCGGTCGAGAAACTCAACCTCGCCTTCGCTGGTGTCGCCGGAGCTTCGGCCGGCGCGTTCGTCGCAGCCCTCCTTGCCGCTGGATATCGCAGCAACGAATTGCTCAATCCCAGTACGCCGACGAGCAACCTGCTTGCCACTCACGGGTTCAAGCCGCTTGACCTCCTTGGCGATCGCAAATGGCATCTGTTCAACGGGATGCTGAGCCGCGCCGGCTGGCTGGCCAAGGCCGCAATGCTTGCCGGCGTCCCCGGCGCCCTGTGCGTCGGGCCGCGTGCCATGGTGACGCTGGCTGTTCTGCGGCATGGTCTCGGCCATTTTTCCACTGATGAAGTGCGCGACTTCGTCAACGCCCGTGTTCGCGAGCGGCTGCGCGACCTCTGGGCGGACGCCGGCAGGGATCCCGACAAGGTGCCCGACCCGGTCCGCTTCGCGGACCTCGATTACGAGACCTTCCAACAGCTCCGCCCGCTGAAGATCATCGCGACCGATGTGTTGCAGATGCGACCGATTTTGTTCGATCGTGTCCGCACGCCCAATGTGCCGATCGGCGATGCGGTCGCGGCTTCAATTGCAATTCCGGTTGTGTTCCGGCCGGTCACCGTACGCGGCTTGCCGCCTGACTTCGGCCGTGCGCTGTTCGTGGATGGCGGTCTCGTCTCCAACCTGCCTTTCTGGGTGTTCGGTGAGGAGAAAATGGCCGTGGAGCGCGCCAATCCCGCTGATCCGCCCGTGCCCATCGTTGCCTTTACGCTGAAAGACGAGGCGCCCCCGCCGGCCCCAAGGGGGCCTCTGCCGGGAGGGCTCGGCCAGTGGCGTTTTTTTAGCAAAGCGGCCCTCAATGGCGCTGTGCTGGGTCTCGGCGTTGCACTGATCGGCTGGGCGGCCCGGTATCTCGCAACTGGAGCAACTGGAATCGAGTTTCGCGTCATCGGATGGATGATTGCCTGCGTGGCGTTCTTTGCTCTCGCAAACATGACCTGGGGACGGGTGCGGATTTACGGCCAGGCCGCTTTCACAGGAGGGCTGGTCGGTGTCGTCGTCGCGCTGGCCTGCATGATTGTTTGGTCCTTGGTCACGCGCACGCATACTTTTGGCGCTGCCGTCGAGGCAGCATTGCTGAAGCTGTCCGAGGCCAACGCCTGGATCGGCATCTCGCTCGCCGTCTTTGCCGGCCTGAACGTTCTACTCAGTTGGCGGGCACACCGAAGGTCATCCGCAGACGCACCTCCCTCGTTCTTCCCTTTCGTCACCAAGACGCTGCGCACGGGGATATTTGGCAGCCAGGTTGTTGCTCAAAGTCTCTTGCGTGACGTGGTGCAGGTACCTCTCGTCACCCGCCTGACCGTGTTCGGGTTCGATCGACCGTGGCCGGACATCCGGGAGGACTACATTTCGGGGCGGCAATGCGCGCTCCACAAGCTGCGCACGAGGCTGCAAAAGCGACCCGTTTTCCTCGACGGGAGGCTGCGCGAAACGGTCGTTCTTGCGCGGGCAGAATTGACCAAGCTCCGCGGCCTGGCGGTAGGCCAGCTTCGCGCCTGCGTCATCGAGCCGTTTGGCGGACAATCGCTCCGCGTCACCCATGGCTACAACATGGAGAATGACGCCGACGACCGGCTCACATTGGACGTCCGAGGGGAGGGCGCCGGAAAAGCCTACAGAAGCGGTGACGTCGTGGCGATCAGCCTTCGCCCTGGTTACGTGCCGCCGTTCATGACCAAATATGAACGGGCATTATTGCGGCCGACGTTGCGCTCCATTCTGTGCATACCGATATTCGACCATATAGAAGCCTGGGAACGGAACCCGGCCGATCGTCCCCAACCTCTCGGTGTGCTGGCCATCGACAGTGATGAGGATCTGTCGGTGGAGTTTGCCACTCGGGATTTTATAGATTTCATGGCGGGACCGGCCGTGCTACTATCGCCAGCGTTCAAGATGGAGTGATCATCATGGGAATGGCGGATTGGGATCTCGACCCCTTGGCGATCAAGGAAAAGCTGGCCAAAGCCTACGGACAGCCCGGCCAGGCGCCACGAGAGGTCGAAACGATCACGTACAAGACCAGTGGGGTCGTGCTGAACATTGAGCCCGATCGCAAAGCAGAGTTGCAGGCGCAACTCAAAAAAGTGTCTGCAACGCTGTCTGGCGAAATCTAGGCCCGACCGACCGTCCGCACTTGCCCGCCGCCAACCAAGGCTCGCGGGTTGGCCCCAGCCCCAGCCCCAGCAGTGGGCACGTTCGGCACTGATGTGCTCCGCCGGCTGGTGGGCTGCTTGCCTGTTCCAATGTCATTCAGTTCTGCGTCGCCTATGTCAGCTGGTTCGCCGCGCTGGCGCGGCTGCCTGCATCGGTGGCGGCGATCGGCACCATGGTGGCCCGTCATCGGCGTGGTGGCCACCGCGAAGGCGCTGGGCGAGCCGCTCGGCGTGATCCAGATCGTGGCGCGGGTGTTCACGCTCGCCGGCTGAGTGCTGGTGACGCGGTCTTAAGCGCCGCTCGTTCCACCGTCGTGCCCGGGCTTGTCCCGGGCATCCATGTCTTTGGTCGCCTCGCCGCTGGCAAGAAAGACGTGGATGGCCCGGACAAGCCCGGCCATGACGAGGAGGGGCGGGCGTTCTCCCTCCTATCCGATTGTCATGCCTGCCAGTTTGCAGTAGTCGGGTGGTGTCTGGCATAATGGGTGCCAGGCCCGCATCACCTGTGAGAGAGACGAGTATGGCGCGCAACATCCTGATCCTGGGGGCTTCTTACGGCTCGCTGCTGGGGACCAAGCTCCTGATGGCCGGTCACAACGTGACCCTGGTCTGCCGCAAGAAGACGGCCGAACTCATCAACCGCGACGGCACGGAAGTGCGCATCAAGCTGCGCGACGAGGCGGTGCACCGGGCGATCTTCTCGCGCGACCTGCCCGGCAAGCTCGACGCCACCACGCCGCAGGATGTGGATATCTCGCGTTATGACCTGGTTGGGCTAGCGATGCAGGAGCCGCAATACACCAACCACACCATTCGCGTTCTCATGATCAAGATTGCGGAAGCGAAACTGCCGTGCCTCTCGATCATGAACATGCCGCCGCTGCCTTATCTGAAGCGCATCCCGGCGCTGGCGGAGATGGATCTCGAGGAGGCCTATACCAACGCGCAGGTCTGGGAGCGCTTCGAGCCGGGACTGCTGTCGCTGTGCTCGCCCGATCCGCAGGCGTTTCGTCCGCCGGAAGAGGCCGCGAACGTGCTGCATGTCGG
>DAIMKE010000463.1:0-5446 GCA_036721875.1 Bradyrhizobium sp.
TTTCGTAATTGATCGTGGGCGGTATCCGCTGATGCTCCAGTGTCAGGAGCGAGATCACCGCCTCGACCGCGCCGGCCGCGGAAATCGTATGCCCGACCATCGACTTGTTCGACGACACCGGGATCTTCGGCAAATGATCGCCGAACACCACCGCGGTGGTGTTGTATTCCATCTTGTCGTTTTCCGGCGTCGCGGTGCCGTGGGCGTTGATGTGGTCGATCTGTTCGGGTTCGAGGCCGGCATCGGCCAGCGTCTTGCGCATGCAGCCGATGATCGGCTTGCCGTCCGGGCTGGAGCGGGTGCGGTGGAACGAGTCGGTCAGTTCGCCGCAGCCGGCGACGACGCCGAGAATAGCAGCACCGCGCGCCATGGCGGATTCATAGCTCTCCAGCACCATCGCGCCGGCGCCTTCCGCCATCACGAAGCCGTCGCGGTTCTTCGAGAACGGCTTTGAGGCGGCCTGCGGCGGAACGTTTTGCGTCGACAGCGCCGACAGCAGCGAGAACCGCACCAGCGCTTCGGGGTTGACCGAGCCATCGGTCCCCACGCACAGCGCGGCATCGGCCTCGCCACGGCGGATCGCCTCGACGCCGAGCTGGATCGCGGTAGCGCCGGAGGCGCAGGCGGTCGACAGCGAAATCGGCGAACCCTTGGTGCCGAATGTCTCGGCCAGATGGCTCGCCACCGAACCGAACATGAAGCGATGGTGATACTGCGCGAACCGGCCGCCGCCGCTGACGCGCAGCATGTCCTCGTATTTGAAATCGGTCTTGCCGACCGCGCGCCCGAGTTCGAGCCGCTGCGGCCACTCGACCTCGACCGGCGCCACCGCGAGGAATAGCGGCCCGGGAAAATCGGCCTTGGCGCCGATGCCGGCCTGTTCGAGCGCTTCCCCGGTTGCCATTTCGGCCAGCCGCTCGGTCAGGCCGGTCGATGAGACGGGGTCGACGGTGACGAAATCTACCGTGCCGGCCATGGTGGTCTTTAGGCCGTCGATCGGGAAGCGCGTCACGGTGCGAATGCCGGATTCGCCCGCGGTCAGCCGGGTCCAGTTGTCCGTCTTGCCGGCGCCGAGCGACGTCACGACACCCATGCCGGTGACGACGACGATTGGTCTGCCGAACTTGTCGCGTGGTGCTGACATGGTTCCCCCGTCGATGCTGCGCGGCCAATGCAAGTCGCGCCCTGATTCATTGTCTGGCTTTGGCCCGCGCCAACGGCGCGCCGCATTCCAGACGCTCTACTTGATGGCCTCGACCAGGGCCATGCCTTCGCCCTGCCAGTGACCGGCCCCCACCACCACAATCTGGTCCGGCGCACCGGGCTTTTCAACCTCGAGGCCGGTCGGATCGTTCGGCGGAAACAGTGCGCCGCGCGAGATCGCGAGCGCGGCCAGTGCCAGGCCCAGCGGAAACTGGGTCTCCAGCGTGTGGCCGAACATCGTTCCGGTGGCGCGCACGGCAAATCCCGGGTGCTCGCGCAAAAAGGCCTTTTCTTCCGACGTCACCGGCTCGGCGCCGGTCGCGCCCGTGATCAGGTTGCCGACATCGCCGGCAACGCCGAGCTTCGGCCACATCGCCTCTAGCGACTTCGTCACCGCGCCGGGCTGCTTGCGCTGCGCGAGGTCGGCGACCACCCTGGTCAGTCTGGCGTAGGGCTTGGCGCCACGCGCTTCCGCATGCTCGCGGGATTCCAGCACCAGGAAACAGCCGGCGGAGCCGAGTGCGAAACCGCTTCGGCCTTCGCGCTGCCAGACCGGCGCATATGTCTCCTTCAGATTGAAGTCGCCGAACTCGTAGAGCACCAGCAGGTCCGAGCGCTCGCCATTATGGGCCGCGCCGACCAGCGCAATCTCGCTCTGCCCGGATTCGATCCGCGCCAGCGCGATCCGCGCAGCGTCGATGGAGGCTGCTTCCTCACCCATGAAGGTGCGCGACGTGCCGCACACGCCATGGACGATGGCGATGTTGCCGGCGAGCAGGTTGGAGAGCTGGGCGAGAAACAGCGTCGGCCGCAGATCGTTCATCAGCCGTTCGTTGAGAAAGCCCGGGCTGGAATTGCCCTTGGCGTCGGCGCTCATGATCGACTCGTCGACCGCGAGATCGCGCTCGCCGCCGCCGGCAGCGACGATCATGTCCATCCGGCCGAGGATTTCCTTGTTGCCCTTGAGGCCCGCCGAATCCAACGCCAGGCCCGCGGCATAGGTTCCGATGCGCTGCCACGCCTCCATCTGGCGCTGGTCGCCCTTTTTCGGAATCTGCGCGTCGAAGGAGACCGGGGCCAGCGGATGGACGATGTAGGGCGAAAAGCGCTTGTCGTCGATGTTGATGGTTTTGGCGTTCAGCGCATCCCAATGCGCATCAAGCCCTTCGCCGAGCGAGGAGACGATGCCGATGCCGGTGATCCAGACTTCCTTCGCGCCAGCGGACTTGGATTCAGTCATGCGTTATCGCCTGCAGTGGGAAGCCGATCTTGTTGGCCATCGCATCCATGTGTACGCGCAGGGCCGGGTCGGGGAAGGGGGCAAGACCGAAGGTGAGCTCGGCGCTACACTTCAATTCCTTGCCGATGCGCACCTTGGCCTTCGTGACGGCAAAACCGGAGCCTTCGTGCTCGAGCTTCGCATCGATCGTCAGCAGTTCGCCGGGGCTGACGAAGCCACGCATCTTGGCTTCCTTCACGATCGCCAGGAACGGCATGCGCTCGAACTTCAGGACGCCGAGCACGAGCCAACCCGAACTCTGCGCCATCGCTTCGGTCAGCAGCACGCCGGGCATGATCGGAAAGCCGGGAAAGTGCCCTTCGAAGATGGTGTGCTTCGCAGGGACCTGTGCCTCGACAGTAATCCGCTTCTCGTCGATGTTGAGGTCGACGATGCGGTCGATGAGCTTGAAATAATCGAGGTCCATGGTGGTGCGCGGTTACGCGCCCGCGCCTGCGTTCTTGGCGGCGACCAGTTCGTCGATACGATCGGCGAGATTCTGCAGCACGAAGTACTGCTCGGTCGTGGCCTTGCCGTCGTTGACTTCCTGGGTCCATTTCTCGAGCGGCATCTTGATGCCGAACGCCTTGTCGATGGCAAAGGCGATGTCGAGGAAGTCCAGGCTGTCGATCCCCAGATCGTCGATGGCGTGGCTCTCCGGCTTGATCGTGTCGCGCGGAATGTCGCAGGTCTCAGCGATAATGTTGGCGATCTGATCGTATGTGGAGGACATCATTAAGCCTTTGATATATTGGAGATAATCCGGAACGGCTCTGAGGAGACGGGGCGTGGCCCCGGAAGGCCCTGGTCCCTCGGCCGGAGTCGAGTGCCCGTATATCGGAGCGGGGGCCTGAGTTCAATGGAGGGTGGCCGCTCCGTTGGTGATCGATTTAGCGGCAAAAATGGCGGTTTTGGTTCCGGAGTCCAGTACGCAAGTCGGTCCGCGCAGGTATAATTCTCTTCCACAATAAACTAAGGGAGGAGACAAAGATGAGGTCAATTCTGCTCGGCGTCGCTTTTGCAGCCCTTACCACGGGCGCTTTGGCGCAGGACAAGCGTCCCGACTACGGCACGGCGATCAATGCGGCGGGCGCGAAGAAGATCGCGGCTGGCGTGCTTGCCGAATGCCAGAAGAACGCATGGAACGTGGCCATCGCCGTGGTCGATACCCATGGGTTCCTCGTGTACTTCGAACGCATGGACAACACGCAGACCGCCAGCATGGACATCGCCGTCGGCAAGGCGAGGGCGGCGGCGACCTATCGGCGCACGACGCGCGTCTTCATGGATGCGATCAACAAGGGTGGCATGGCCACGGCGACGCTGCCCGGTGTCTTTGCTTCGCCCGGCGGCGTGCCGATCATGGTCGACGGCAAGGTCACCGGCGGTGTGGGCGTGAGCGGCGTTACCGGCGACCAGGACGAACAGTGCGCCAAGGCCGGTCTCGGGACTACCTAGAGAATTGAAACCTGCGTTCAAGCGTAACGGGCCGGCACGGCCTGTCGTGGTCGTGCCGGCCCGAAGCATCACTCACTGGTGCGTGTGGTCTGCGAAAGTTTCGAATTTGCGCTCAAGCATATAGCGTCGCTCAAGCCAATCCCCAACGCGGGTGTCAGCTGGGTGAAGGCAAAGAAGGCCAGTGCGAAACCGAGCGCCGATGCGCCCAGCACTGTTGCTGCAGTTCGCCCGTTTTTCCAGGACGGTTTGCGGCCGGTCGGCGACGCCGGCCGGCATTCGGGCTCGACCGGGTCGTTCGACCCGGTGAAGAATGTCGAGTCCAGGTAGCAGCCGTCGGGGATGGCAATGACCCCGCGTCGTTCGAATTTTCTTTCCAGCCGATCTTGCCGTCCGTTCGGCGCGAGGCGCTGAATCGGGGACGACGAAGGCGCAGTTCGCGGGAAGCGCGGCATCGTTCTCGCCGCTGTTACGATCGTTGGCGGTGCGGAGCCCGCCAGTTCGAGCAGGGCGTAAACGCCCCCGTCGTCCACCCTGTCAGACATGCGAACGCGCACCTTCTCAATGATGCTTGTGTAGTGCGGAGCCACTGGTGGATTTCGAAGCTTCGGGATTTTCTTCGACGTTGTAGACGATCTCGACGGGCCCCGCCTTCTCGAACACCAGCGTGCCCTTTACCTTCTGGCCAATCTGCAGCGGCTCCTTGAGGCCGAGCAGCACGAGACGATACGCGCCGGGCTTGAGCTCTATCGTCTTGCCGGGTTTGATTTCCAGGCCGCCTGTGAGCGGACGCGTCTTCATCATGCCGTCGACATTGGCCATCTCGTGCACTTCGATCTGGCTTGCTGCGGGCGACGCGCCGCCGATCAGGCGATCCGCAACCTTGCCCTTGTTGGTGATGGTGAGATAGCCGCCCGCGATGTTGGCGTCTTTCGGGGTGGGGCGCGACCAGGGGTGACCGATGTCGAGCGCGCCCACCTTGAAGTCGTGCGCCTGCGCAGCTGACACGGCCGCGGCAGCGAAAACACAAAGAGAAAATGCAAAAGTGATTCTGAAGATGCTTGTCATGTTGTCCACTCCGATACGCGCTGGACCGATGGACGTGTAGAGAAGCATTCAGACCCGATTACGGCCGGCGCTCGCCGCGATTGAGGCCGCGCTCGGCCGTGATTGCGGCCAGTGCATCGTGACGCAAAAAGATCGGACGCGAGTCGCAACTCTTCCGCAATTGATCCAACATCGCCGCCGGCAGGCCGCGCTGCGCGCAAGATCAAGCCGCGCTTCGCGCATGATCCAGTCAAGCCCGCGCCCAACTCCGATGGCTTATCCTCGGACGTGAATGAGGGGGGCGTTTAAAGTGTTTGCGTATCGCATGAGGTCGGCCGGTCTGTTTGCATCGATGATGCTTTTTCTCGCAGCACCGGCCGAAGCGCATCATCCCGGCGGCGGCGGCAATACCGGCAGCGGCGGGCCGATCAACACCATCTCGGCCGACACGCTGTCCGAAGG
>DAIMKE010000464.1:0-5014 GCA_036721875.1 Bradyrhizobium sp.
CTTGGTCCCTTTACGCGCCCAGTGCCAGTGAGGGCGACGACGCCCGTTTGAAGCGGGACCGGTTGCGCTGGGTCGAAGATAATCGGCTGGAGCTTCTGGAGCGCTTGCCTGGAAACATTCTGTCACCTCGCCGGCGGCGCCAGATAGTCGAATGGCGCGCACGGAAGGGGCGGCCAGTTCCGCGCAGGCGTGGAAGATCGATGGCTACATTCGTTGGCTCTCCCATGTCGCAGCTGGCAATGGCGGCGGCAAAGGACGACGATATTTTCAAAATGCTCGACGAGATCAACGACGAAGCTCCAGAACGATCGCGTCGGCGACCGATCGCCAGCGATGGCGGCGTAGTCGAACTATCCCGCGCCTTCGCTGCATTTGGAAAGGACCATCCGCGGAGAGCATTCGATCTGGCGGCGACAAGGTTCGTACCCGGCAAGCACGAGCACGCCGCCGGCTATCTCGTCGACGAGCTTTCCAAAACGAAGGAAGGAACGGAGGACCCGGTTTATCCGCCTTCAGATGTTCATCAACTCATTCTCGATCTTTCCGAGCGAGGATTTAGCTCACGTACATGGAAGACGCACACATCTTGGGCTCTATCACGCCTCGCGGACGATCTAGATGGGCTCCCAGATGACACGATCGCGATGCTGGAAGGTTGGCTTGAGAACGATGCTCCGGTGGTTGAGGAGAAGATCGAACGCCGCCTTGAGCTTGACGCGGAGAATGAGCGTCGGAACAAGCGCGAGAAAACCCATCCCGAACCGCTTCTATTCCACCGCCACGGTGGAATGCGGATCGTTCCGCAAGATAACTATAGCATCCTATCCGCCATTTTTCACGGACTAATCGGGCGAAAGGATCGGGATTATGAAGGCTGGCTTGCTATTCTGGAGCACCACGCAGCCAAGCCTGAGGACCCTCATATCTGGACATTTCTGTTGGCAGATAAGGGGCGCTGGCTTTTTTGGGCCGATCGGGAGCGCGTTCAAGCACTGCTGACCACGCTTTGGGAACGAGACAGACGCATTTTTCTCGATGTTGATCTCGTTGGGTTTCTTTGGAGCAATAGAGAAATGATCCCCTCCCCACTGCTCACCGAAATCCTTGGCCATTGGTTTGAGCAGGACGATGAGCAGTCCCGGCAAGCAGCCGCTGAGTTTGTCCAGGCGCTGGTGCTCGTTGATCCTGACGATGAGGTAGGAATATCTTTAGCCGATCGCCTACTCGATAAATCTTCGCCTGAATTAGTCGGCCGGCTCCTTTCTACGGCCTCGGCTTGGCGCGAAGACGATCAGGAACTGCGTGAGCGTTCCCACGCGCTGCTGGTGAGCTTTGCACCAAATGCGACCGGGGATGAGGCGCATGCCATCTCGTCGGCGGTCGATAAGGATGATCATCTTCTACCGGACGATTTTACGCGGGAGATGATCGATATCATTTCGAGGAATCCGGAGTTGCTGAGCGGGTCTCTAACGGGGCGCTTTGCGGACGGTCTTCAAGGCCTTCTCCTTTATCCCGGTTTTGACGAAGCAGTCATGGCCGTCACCGAAAGGGTGGCTGAGCTGATTGCGGACGAGCAAGGAGGTCGCCATCGCTCATTTATTGACGGCGATTTTGTCCAGGTGACAGTCGCACTTCAGCGAAGCGATGGTCCCCTCCGCGCCAAAGCGATGGACGTCTACGAGAAACTCTTAGACGCCGGAGCGTATGGAGCGGAGGAGGCAGCTAAAGCAGCAATATCTCGGTGAACCGCTCGTCCGCTCGCCGGTACAAATAGCACCATTCACCTCGAGCCGGATGAATGTGGGACAACTTGTAGGACTTTCCGTTCGCCGCTAATCCGCGACCCTCGGAGCGCGTGCAGATCGGGCGCTCGCGCGGAGACCTGTCCATCGGCTCTTGAGCCGATCGGAGGCCGTTAACGGACCCAAACGCGACTAAGCGGACGCGCCCGGCATTGTTGTAGATCGCCTCATTCGTGCACTTACGGGCATGAGAAGCTGCAACAATCTCTCGACCGCCCGGCGGTCAGGTCACCCGTTAAGGTGAATCGTCGCTCCAACCCCAATTCAGTCAAAATCGATGGAGCGCGGCGAACCGCGAAAGATCGCCAACATGCAAAATCAGCGGGTCATGGTCAGCGTCCGCCAACGCGAGCTCAAAGCCCTCGGTTTCGAGGGCTAGCTCAACATTCTCTACCGCAAAAGCGTCCTTGCGTCCGAAGACAATGCGGTGCTCCTTCTGCCACGCCCAGCCCTCGGGCTTGATGAACGCGACCCGCTCGGGCAGCGCCCAGTCCACGCCCGGCGCCACGGTCAGCTTCCGGTAGTCGACTTCCTGGCTGTAGATGCCTTGGCCATCGAATTTCGATCGCAGCCGGACATGCCGGGCGATGCGGCCGAGCAGTCTGTGCGGCTCCGTGATCTCGACGCACCAGGGACATTCGAACTTCTCAGCAATCTCGCCGGACAGCTCGGTGCTCAGGCAATAGACGAAGATATCCTCGGCCCTGACCGAAGCCCGAAACCGCCAACCGGCCGGCATTGCGACTACTTCGCCATTTTCCTTGGTCAGCAGCAGCCCTTCCTCGGGTTCGTACCGCAGTTTCCCGTCGTCTGGATCACCTCGTACCAGCTCATCCTCGAAGGCGCGGAAATAGCTCAGCGGCCGCGCGAAGACCTGTCCCTTGTCGATCAGAGCGCGGGCATATTCTTCCTCGGCAAGATACTTATAGAGCGGCATGCTAGCTCCGTCGTCCTGAGGGCCGCTGCGCACCGGGCGGGCATTCCTTAAGGATACGTCCACTCCGGGATCTCATAACTTGGTGAACCGCGGCGCCATGCCCGCCACCATTTCTGCGCTGCAATCGTTGAGGCCGAACAGATTCAGGACGGGACAGGCGAGCTGGGCCACGACTTCGTGCCAGTTGGCCGCGAGGACCGGCACATCCCAACTGCCGATCGTCGTGCGCTGATCGGCCCGCGCGATCCGGCCTGGCGACCAATAGCCATTCCAGTCGTCGATCTCACGGCCGGCAAGACCGCTCCAGGTGCAGCGGAAGGCGACGCTGCTGCCCTTATAGCGTTCGGCCATTAGCCTCGCATGCGTCACCAACTCGGTGGTTTCCCGAATGACGGTTTCGGGACTCAGCCAGGTGCCTGCAGGGCGCCCCTTGCCCTCGACGCTGCGCTGACGATCCTCGCGATAGGGTCTGACGATCGTCGCCCTCCCGTCAACCGAATAGCGCCAATAGTCTGGCAGGCTGATATCGAAGTCGCCGTCGCCGATGAGATTACTTTCCAGCACATCGACCCCGCTGCCATCGGCGAACTCCGGGTGCAGGGCTGCAGCGATTTCCGGCCGGGTGAACGGATAGAACATGCTCCACCCGGTCCATACGGTCTCGCGGACATCCCGGTTCACTGCTTCGAGCACCTGTTGCAGTTCGCCCGCCGGGATCGCAATCCCCGTGTCCGACACGATCATATAGCTGAGCTGGCAATGATGCGTGCCGATATCGACCAACCAGCGCAACGCGGTCGCGCGCTCGACGATCGCCTGCCAGCGTGACTCGCTTTCCTCGTGCCAGGTCTTCAATCGATCGATCACGGCAACAGCGGGCGGTTCAACCCTTGGCTGGATGGCTCGAGTGATGTCGGCGAGCAGGGTATCACGATCGAAGGTAACACAGCGGCGGATCAGCGGCTGCCAGTCCTCCATGCCGAGCGCCGCCTCGCTCTTTGGGCCTGGCTTGCGAACATAATAGGTGCCGGCACGGATACCCTGCGGCTGGCCCTTTACGTCATGCGGCCCGTCGGCCTTTGCGCCTATGGGCGTCGCACTATGCGATGGTACTCGGACGACCGGATAGTGCAGCCCAGCACTCGACCGGACGAGTTGCACATCGCACTGGAAGGCCGGGGTGAGTAGACGGGTGACGATGTTGCCGAAGGTGTCGCGACTATAGAGGGACAGCTCGGCCGGACGATCGGGATCAATAGTGCCATTGTCGCAAAAGCCGAAGACGATCCAGCCGCCTCCATGATTGGCGAGCGCGGCGATGTGGCGGGCAAGCTTCGCCTGGGCAACACGGTCGCGAAGATCGATCCATTGCTTCAGCTCGATCTCAAGAGTTTCCCGCGGAAAGTCGACCAAATCGGTAAGATCCGTCGAACCTCCGCCACTGACTTGATCTGTTTCATTCGCGCTCATGTCGGCGTTATCGACTGGTCGTTCCACTGGCACAACATCATGTAGCGCGGTCGGCACAGATCATCGACCTCCGGCGCAGGCCGGAGCTGCGATAGGTGCGAAAGACGGCAGGAACGAACGACGGCTCTCAGGTTTGACGTCGCTAGTAGCGAACGGCTGCTATGCGGGCGCGAAGCTGCCGAGGGTCGATGGGTCTCTGTGCCTTGACAACACCAAAATTGATCGATCGTGCTGGGCGACCAGTGTGGTGCCGAAGCCGTCTTAGAGGGCGACCAGCAATACCCAAAAAACGCCTGGCGAAGGTTTATCCGACCGGCCGATCGGTAACGCCGTAGAACATCGGGTTCTTCATCCACTCCCTGATGGCGGATTCCCGCCAACCAGCACAACGGCTGCTGATGCGAATGTTCTTGGGAAAGGTGCCGTCTTGCATCTTCCGGTAGAGCGTCGCCCGACTCAGGCCGGTGCGATCGAGCACGGCCTTTATACGGAGAATGCGTTCGGGAGATTCAGAGGTCATGGCATCGTCTCGCATGGCTTGTTTCGCGTTGACGCCCCGTGATCAGAGTTGAGCGCTGCCGCGACATGAGCAAGGGCAGCTTGCCCGACTTTGGCCGAAGCAGGCCCATCAGGGCTCAAAAAACGTGGCCGGGGGATAGTTGTGGAAGTCTCAGGGCGTCTCACGCCTGCGGCGTGACCGCGTTCTACGCCGCTCGCGCGGCGCCGAGCCCCCTGTCGGCGTCTCGGCCCATTCGGGTAACGACCGCATGACGCGTGACCGGATCTTCGCTCCGGCATGCGG
>DAIMKE010000464.1:5024-5422 GCA_036721875.1 Bradyrhizobium sp.
CACAGCAATGGCGGGGTGGGCGTCGCTGCCCTCTAGTCCCGCCGCGGCGTGCCGCAACCCGGCTTCGCTGGGTCCTTCTCTTCGCTGCGGCCCTGCGGGTGCGGCCCGCCTCCGTCGGCGGGACTTCCGGTCCGCTCCTGCCGCCCACCCCGCCATTCCGGCGCCGGTTGCGGTGATTTGAGGAGTAAGGAAGATGGAACTCAAGCACATCGATATCGCCAAGCTCTTTGTCTCGCCTGTCAATATGCGAGCCAAGGGCAAACCCGACCTGTCGCATATTCTGCCGTCGATTCGGGCGCGGGGCGTGCTGGTGCCGCTGATCGTGCGGCCGGCGCAGGACGCCGAGCGGTTCGAGATCGTCGCGGGCAAACGGCGCTATCATGCCGCCTTGGCGCTTG
>DAIMKE010000465.1:0-5421 GCA_036721875.1 Bradyrhizobium sp.
TGTCCACATCATCATGCATAACAAGTGCTTGCCGATCATAATCGAACGCCTCGCGCCACTGAATTGTCAGCTTTCGTAACCGTTCGACGTTTGGTGAGCGTCCTCTCACCATGCCGTCTGCCTCAAATATATATGCGAGATCTGTCCGCGTAGCGGAATCGAACGGATAAACGTGCCCATACGCACTGTGCGGCCTAAGCCTCAGAGAAAATTCTTCGGCCTTCTCGTGATAGACGCTGAACCTGTGAAACTCGACGGGAAAGACACCGAGCGGCGGTTCTAGATGGAAGATCGAGGGCAACCAGTTGGCGACTTCTGCGTACCAAGCGTCAGACTCAGTTGGGAAGCCATTCAGCATGGACCAGCGTGTCTGAACTCCGTATTCGGAGCACCATTTCAAGAGCTGTATGGCATGAGTGGTTAGGCTCCCTTTTCCCATGAGCCGAAGCAACTCGGTCGAGAGTGATTCGATTCCTGGCTGGATCGACAAGACACCCGCTCGGCGTAGCTGCGCTACCTGTTTGCGTGTCAGATTTGTCTTAATTTCATAAAACAATTCGGGTTTGTCGCTTTGTTCTTCTAGCCTAGGCAGTAGCGTCTCAAACCATTTGTGGTGAAATATGTTGTCAACTAACCCGATCCGTCGAACTCCGTATGTTTTTGTCAGATGAAGAAACTCACTCAGTATCCGGGCGGGCGCTTTTGTACGAAACAGCATTTGCTCGCCGTTCAGGCCGCAGAAAGTGCAGTGCTTGGTTTCGCCCCACCAGCAGCCGCGCGAGGTCTCGGACAAGATGGCCGGGTGTATATTTTGTTTAAGTGGGCTACGAGAAAGATCGTCAAAGTATTCGTCGAAATCCGGTGGCGGCAAGCGATCTATATTTCGGCATGTTGCCCGCATTGGCTTGACCGGCGGTCCAACTCGTGGAATTTGCTCGACGTCAGCAATTACGCCTGACGCCGCCAGGTCAGGCGGCCCTCGTCTGTCGAGAATCGCTTCGCATAGTGGGACGATGACATCATCGGCTTCGCCGGAAACAATGTAGTCAATCCACGGGGCGACTTTCTTTGTTGCCTCTCCCATAACGCTCTCGCAGTTCGCGCCGCCCAGCAACGTAGCAATGGTCGGATCGAACAGGCGAACGTGCCGGAGCAACGCGAGGCTCGCCACATGCTGCTGAAAGACAGATGAACACCCGACAATGCGTGGATTGATGTCGCATATTTCTGACGCCAACGCCTCAACGAATTTGCAGGCAACTTCGCGAAACGAAAGCAGGCTAGCCTTGTCAAGGTTAAGCTGATCCGTTGAAGCTCCATCCAAATTTGATTGAAGCCAGCGATGATAGTCTTCGGTCACACCGGTCTCATCCTCAGATGGAAAGGCTGCGCGAGTAAAAATCCACTCTCCGAGAAGGCGACTATAATTCCGCACTAATATGCGGTACCTGCTCAATCCGATTTGTTCCGCGAAATGAAGGTGAGCATTTATAACTAGAACGTTGAGGCCTCGCTCCTTCAATAGCGCTTTGAGAAGGCCGAGCCCGAGCGATGGCCGCGCAATCCCAACCAAAGGCATATTGACCAGAACAATGTCCACGGCGAGCTCCCCGCCTGGGACTACGCAGCAACGGGCAATTCTGCCGCCCTGCGACATAGCAGGACTTTGTCAACAAGCTTAATGTCGCTCCAGCTTGAAGGTTTCTCGCTCGATTTTAGCGAAAGTAGAGTTTCTCTGTGTTTCGTTACAAAGTCCAAAAAACGATGGACGAAATCACGGTAAGCGTCTTTGCCGCTGTTGTGGTTCAAGCCGACGTCTAGTGCCGCGCCAATCCAGCTGTCCACGACTGGAAACGCATCAGGGCGAAGCAAATGGATGAACTTTGTCATACATCTAATTTGAGCAGTGCTGCCCACCTTTCGCAGCAGCCCAAAACATTCAAAGTGAACCGGCTCCGGAACCGCGAAATTCCATTCAGCAGTTTCTAGATGAAACGCGCTCGCTCCAACAAGAAGATCAATCCAAGCGTCTCGGTACTGATGAACTGCTTGCGCAATCTCACTTGCAGGACTCCCACGTCGCGGATCGTGAGCTAATCCTCCGTAACGGTGGAGGACGAATTCCAATTGACGCTCAATTTCCGAAGGGCTGGCCCCAAGGCCGTTGGAAAAAATCGCAACTGCTTGCGCATCGAGCCCCAGCACGGCAGGTCTGTTGTACCGACTTAGAGCGGCCATTCCTTGGGTTCGGGTGAGATAAAGCATTGTTTTCTCCCACGAAAAATTGAGCTATATCTATGCAGTCATATCCTCAAGATCCATTTACAACTAAGCATTGTAGCCCAGTTGAACGCGAAACTCAACGTCAAACAATTCTACGATGTGCGGGGCTGGTCGACTTTCGACGGCGGCTCATTCCTAGATAATGCCCTTTGGGAGGATCAACGACCGGTAGCCAAGGCTTATCAAGCGCGTTGCCGGCAGCGAATAGTCCATGCTCTTGAAGGCACGGAACGCGGATTGCTGATCGATGCAGGATCGGGACCCGTGCAGCATGAGGAGTTTCATGAAGCGCACAAACGCTTTTCGCAAACAATCCTCCTCGATCTGTCACAGATCGCCCTAAGCCAAGTCAGGAGGGTGGGTAGCTATCATCGCGTAGTCGGGTCGCTGACAGAGCTTCCTATCAAGAGTGAATGCGTCGATGCGGTCATGTGCGTGAACTCGGTCAACCACGTTTCTGCGGATCTTCAGGAGCAAGCTGTCATGGAGCTGTTAAGGATCACGAAACGAGACGCAAGATTAGTATTCGTGAGTTATAATCCAGGCCGGATTGGACTTTCCAAAAATATGTCATCGAAGCACCTGAGTAATAATTCAGGTGCACCGGATGAAAACACAAAGCTCTTAGCCAGAGCACGCCAAGATCTTTACTTTCACGCGCCACAGGCGTGCTGGTGGTCGCGCTTCACTCCCTGGGCCAGCGTAACGCTTCGTCCTTATCGCTATCTTTTCGTTACGGATCTACAGCGGCTTGTGCCGGATGACTGGAGGGGCCGGCTCGTCCTAGCAGCCGTCGGTTTGTTTGAGAGATTCTGTCCAACTTTCGCCGCGCGCCGCGGCGCATATTATCTGATCCTGATGCGAAAGAGATGAGCAGTTCTTGCTGAGGCGTCATGAATATCGAGAAGTCCGCAATTCGGAAAGCACAGGGGGACGGCGCCGTCTTGCTTCGGGGCGCGCTGAATGTTGATCTCGCAGTTGCTTTGAAGCGAGAGTTGCTTCAGGGGCTTGCGCGGGCGGATGCTCTCTCTGCATTTCAACGCAGTCGTCAATGGACGCCGCTACTAGGAGAGGAATTTCGGTCTGCTCGGTCATTGTTAGTGAATCCGTGGTTCCGATCGTTTTCTGAGAGTCTGCTGGGCCGACCGGTCTTTGGCGTAATGGTAGATGGCTATCGGTCAGTCGGCGACGCTGACTTGCATGCAGACGCTGAATGCTTTGACTTGGTTGGAGTTCGCTTCAATTGGTATGTCGAACCGCTGGCCAAGCAGAAGGGTGCTCTGTCGCTACTGCTAAACTCTCATCATCGGGAAATTCATGATCGGCTCCGTAACGACAGGTCTTTATTGCATCTGATGAGGACGGAAACATGGGATGTGGCGCCCGGAGATGTGCTTGCGATGGACCTACGAACTTGGCATTTCGTCGAGAACGATGGGTCGAGCCGTACCTTTGGATCAACATTCTACTATGCGATACCACAAACGCATTCCGAAGAAGCAGCTGTGCGGAATAGTGCCGCTAGAAACCGACGGGCGTTGAAGGCATTTGGACGACCGAACGAGGAGCTCTATCCCGCGGCGCTCCTTAACAATCCGGCGCTGTTCCCTGCCGAATGGTCGGCGCTCCTAAGAGAATACGGCTTTGTCGATCAAGCCTGAATTGCCGCGGCGTCGTTGATAGGTGAGATAAGTGTACGATATGGGCGCTTCGATTCGTTGCGACTCGGCCAATACAAAATCCGCCTCGCTAATCTCTGGAAAATATCTGTCGCCGCCGAAACTATGATGGATACAAGTGAGGTATATTTTGTCCGCGACTGGCATAAATGCGCGATAAATCTGCTCTCCGCCCGCGACGAGTATCTCGTCGCCTCCCTTGGTCTTTGCAGTTTCAATTGCGTCCGGTATTGAAGAGACTACGATGGCGTCAGAAATCGGAGTCGGCGAGATGCGCGAGACAACTATTGTTGTTCGTCCCGGAAGAGCCCGCCCGATCGAGTCATAGGTTTTGCGGCCCATGATTATGGGTTTTCCCAGGGTGAGCTTTTTGAAACGGCTTTGCTCTCCGGAAACGCGCCATGGCATGTCGTTGTTGCGTCCAATCGCGCGCGTTTCATCCATGGCAGCGATAAGACAAATTGGTTTTGAATGTCTAATAGGATCCATGCTCATTAGTGTATCACGAGAACGCCGACGCGGGGCACATTTGTGAAAGGTCAACCAGAGCAAGAAGAGCCGAATCTGATCGCCGCCAGACCGCTCTGTTCTGAGCTGCACGCCACAATCAACGGAGATGATCCTAGAAGAGGTAGGAAGGATCAAACGGCTAGTCGTTTTGTTACACTCGATTCTTCAGCCGATTTGCGCCGCGAAGCAGAGGAGTGTTTCTCCCGAACGCGCAGCAAACGAGCGACACGGGAGTTTGTATCGCCGGGCCCCACGCCTTCAGTTCCATTCCATGCTGCCGGTGGTGGCGATCACTGCAAGCGACGTCATGAGGTATAATCCTTGGACAAAAGCTTCGGGATGCACGTCGAATTCCTTGGTGTGAACGCCGGCCTTTCCGAGCCCCTCCTTGGCTACGCCCAGGGAGAAGTACAATGATGGTATCGATTGCGTATAATAGGCAAAATCCTCGGCGAACATGCCACGCCCAGGACTTGTGTTGAGAATTCCGCGCCAGGATTGTGACAGAGGCCGAACCACTTGATCGAATAGGGCAACGTCGTTGCGTGTGGGGGGAGCGCCGGGCCTTATCTCCCATTCATGATTGACCCCAGCTTGAGCCGCCATGTGCGACACGAATTGTCCCAGTCTTTCATTTAGCGAAATTTGCCCGTCATCGCCTTTATCAATGTTTTCGAAGCTCCTTATCGTGCCGTGGAGTTCGGCATCGGCAGGAATTACATTGGTCGCATTGCCATCCGCAAGCAGGCGGGTGACGGAGATCACCACTGGCTTGTTGGCGATATCCAGATGTCGAGCCGGAAACTCCGCCAATGCCAACGCCATTCGGGCGGCCACCAAGGGACTGTCGGTCCCCTCGCTCGGCGCTGCCGCATGAGAACCTTTGCCCTTAAGTTTGAGATGAAACGTATTGCTTCCGGCGAGGGCAAAGCCGGGAGCAATAGTGATT